>JAEYWT010000270.1 GCA_023428865.1 Bacteroidota bacterium
AGCTCCGCATGAAGCGGAAATAAACCACATATGGGTACAACCGACTAGTTACCCGCCATGAGAAGAACCGCGCTCACGATACCGAGGATGTGCTCTGTGTAGAGCTTTCCCAGCCTCTTCGCTGGTCCATTCGGGATGCTTCGCGATAGGGATATTCAATTGGTCCCCGTCATTCCAGAACCATCGACGAGGAACATCCGTGAATCCACCACCTACCATTGTGTACCTGTTCTCCTTTCGAGTCACGCCAAGCGCATGGCACTTATCACAGATTACGTTCTCACATATCGTCTTAGGGTAGTAGGCATAACCTTGGCCATGGCCCTCCCACCACGTCTCGCCAACCTCTACCCAATCGTGTTTACATACGGCGGCCTCAACGTTCTTTTTGAGTAGCCCAACAAGCCTGCCAATAAGACCCGGTTGAGCGATGGGTGCAGGTTGCGAGATAGGCGTGCCTTTGCCATGGACCAACTCTCTCAACTCGAATCCATAGCGCGTCGGCCATCGGACCTTCATCCACTTGGGGTTTGTCGGTGCCCCCGTTGCGGTCCACCCGCAATACGGGCAATCTTCCGCCCACCCATCGGGCCTGCCGTTTCCGCGCGTTCCCCACGAAAGGGTGTGTTCGCATTCTGGGTTCCAGCATTTGCCCTCCTTGCTGGTAAAGTCTGGTAGCTGCATGGAGAATGTCATACTCTCGCCGGGCTGAAGTATCACTCCTGTCTTCATTGTTGCTCGTGTTGGTTGGTAGCTTAAAAACCTAATGACCTAAATGCCTGAATACGAAAACACGGCGGGTAACACACGCCAACCGCAAGCTCGGACGCACCGGCCCCGCTTCGCCTGCGGTTAGCTCCACGTTGAACGCCATTGCACGCGGAGCCGCGCAACAGTGTTCAACTCCAAATGACCACCGCCAGTAAGAAGCACGCGGCTTGGTGGTAAACCTCGGCTCTACCCTACGCGAACTGCCGCACGCTCAGCGCGATGATCCGGCAGCACTCCAGCAATTGCTCCTCGGTGATCACCAAGGGCGGCGCGAAGCGCATCACTTCTTCTTCCGACCTTCTACCGAACGCTGCATCTGCTTCAACGCTTCCAAATAATGCTTCTCCACATCCGATGGTTCTGCAGCGAGCTGTGTTCGGTACTTGCCGTACTCCACCTCAGCTTTCGCGATGGCCTGTTCGTGGCTGACGGCACCGGCACCTGAGAGCGTCTTCGCTTCCATGGCCACGATCAACCGGTCGAGGTGTGCGAGCCAGTCCTTCATGTAGGTAGGCTGGTGCTCTTGCGCCCGGAACTCAGCGGCATCGAAGTAGGCTGAGACGAGGGTATTCAATCGTTTCAGTTCCTTTTCGTCCAAGTAGTTCTTGGCCACGGCGACCTCCGCTTTCGTTGGCTGCGCACCGCTGAAGGTGAGTAGGCCCATGAACGGTTTGCCCGTATCGGCCCGAGCCGCGATGATTTCGGCGGCGGTATGGCCGTGGGCCGCATAATGAAGCTTGTTCTGGACCGTACTGAAGAACTTCCCAGTCTCGACGCTGCGCGGATCATAGTCCACGCTGGTAGCGTAGAGATCGAGCACTTGGCGGTACAACACTTTCTCGCTGCTGCGAATATCCCGGATGCGCTCGAGAAGCTCCTTCCAGTAGGTGCCGCCGCCCTGCCCTTTCAGCCGGGCATCGTCCATGGTGAAACCTTTGACGAGATACTCGCGCAGGCGCTCGGTCGCCCAGATGCGGAAACGCGTGGCTATGCCTGAACGCACCCGGTATCCGAGCGAGATGATCATGTCCAGGTTGTAGTGCGGGATGGATCGGGACACTTCCCGCTGCCCTTCTAAACGAACCTGTCGGAATTCCCGACAGGTTGCCTCCTCGACCAGCTCACCTTCGGAATAGATGTTCTGGATGTGTTCCACGACGTTGGACCGTGAGGTCTGCAGCAGGTCTGCGAGCTGCTGTTGTGTCAGCCAAACGGTGTCCCCGTCCAAGCGCACTTCCAACGCAGGCGCCCCGTCGACACGCGGGTATAGGATGATCTCACCGGAGGGTTTCTCGTTCATGCCTGGAGCCACCGACCAATGCAAGCGGATCACACTTCTGGAGCGATCGGGCCATGGTTCGGATGAACTTCAAAAGTAGCTCGTCGGTCACAACGTAGTACGCGAACTGCCGCACCCTCAACGCGATGACCCGGCAGCATTCCATCAGCTGCACCTCGGTGATCACCACGAACTGTAGCGGCTGGACATGGACTATCTTGGCAGGACAAGAGCACCATGTTGATCTCGTACAGTGCGCTAGGATCTCTTGCATTTAGCTGGCTCCATTACCTCACGCCGCCAACGACCTGATATCCATGAACTGGCGGATCGCCCTATGCCATAGGCCATGAGACCTGCGTTGCTGCTCTTCTGCATGGTCTCGTACACGCTTGCAAGGGCGCAGGATGCGCAGACCTCGGCGAGCGATCACCACCAATACAGAGGCTCGTATAAAAGCGACCTTTTATGCAAGTGGATGCTCAGCAAGGAGCAACGCGATAGCCTGAGCACGACCAAAGGCTTCGACAGGCACTACTGCGGGGCCTTCAACCTGACATTAACAGAACGAGGAGCATACACGATCCACCTCCACTGCCTGAGGAATGTGGGCGGCCTGGTCATGGAAGAGACGCACCAGTTCAGTGGCAGCTATACCGTGTCAAGCACCGGTGCGCTTCTACTGAAAGGCGAGCATCCCTTTGAAGGTGATGAGCTACACATACGGGGATCCACGCGCTGGAAGAACGGCAGCAGGTCTGTTACAGGGCGTGGTTTCCGGTACAGGTTCAACGGATCGTTCAGTTGGATATCGAAGAAGGCGCTGCACACCTTTTGCGACGGTTGCAGTCTTGACCCGACCGATCGATGACGGATGGGCCTTGGAGGCCGGTACGCCATACGTAACAAGGATGATCGGTACCGTAATTCCTACGCGAACTGCCTTACGCTCAAAACGATGATCAGGGAGCATTCCGTCCAAGTTCACCCATATACCCATTGTTGCCTATATTGGTACCCATATCATCGGGAACAGATCACATGAAGACCACGATCGAACTACCGGAGGCCCTCTTCGAAAAGGCCAAGCGCCACGCGCGCAAGCACAAGACCACGTTGAAAGCATTGATCGAGCAAGGCCTGCGGCAAGTACTCGCCACCAAAGCAGATGCAGCGACCTTCAACCTGCGTGATGCCAGCGTGAACGGTAAGGGATTGAATCCCGAGTTCCGGGACGCGAATTGGGAGCAGTTGCGTGATGCCATCTACCCTGGTCAAGGCGCATGATCGCGGTGGATACCAACATCCTGGTCTACGCCCACCGGCGGGATTCCCCATTCCACAAAGCCGCTCGCGAAGCGATGAAAAGGCTGGCTGAAGGCAACGCGATGTGGGCAATACCTTGGCCGTGCGTACACGAGTTCTACGGAATCGTCACGCATCCGCGCATCTACGTACCACCCAGCACACCCGCACAGGCGATAGCGCAAATAGACAGTTGGCTGGAGTCGCCCACCGTGCAACTGCTGAATGAGAATGGATCGTACTGGCCTGAGTTGCGCGACCTGCTGATGAAGGCCAAGGTGCAAGGCCCCATGGTCCATGATGCACGGATCGCCGCGCTTTGCCTGAGCCACGGAGCGCTCCAACTCTGGTCCGCCGATCGCGACTTCAGCCCCTTCCCAAGCCTGCGCTAGAAGAACCCGCTCCTCGACGGTTGAACCACACAGGGCTCTACGCGAAT
>JAEYWT010000271.1 GCA_023428865.1 Bacteroidota bacterium
CCCTGTGGTCCTCCGAAACCACGGAAAGCGGTGTTGGGCGGCAGGTGCGTGCGGCAGCAATAGGCCGTAACGTTCACGTTCGGGATCGCGTAGCTGTTCGTCGCGTGGAAGAGCGTGCGCTCCATCACCGCAGGTGAAAGATCAGCAGCTGCGCCCGCGTTCTGGTGGAAAGTAGCCTCGTAGGCCACGATCTTGAGATCCTTGTCGAAACCGATCTTGTAATCGCTGCTGTACGGATGGCGCTTGCCGGTCATACGCATGTCGTCCATGCGGTGCATTGCCAGCTTCACAGGTTTCTTCAGCACATAAGCCGCCAGCGCGACAAGTGCCGCCCAAGCCGAAGCCTGATCCTCCTTGCCACCGAAGCCGCCGCCAAGGCGGGTGACATCCACTTCGATCCGGTGCATCGGAATACCCAACACGCGTGCGATGGTGCGCTGTACGGCCGTGGGGCCTTGCGTGCTGGACGCGATGCGGATGCTGTCGTGCTCGGTGGGATAGGCGTAGGCGCCCTGCGTCTCGATGTAGAGGTGCTCCTGGCCGTTGTTGTCAGCACGACCTTCGAAGACATGCGCACAGTGGGCCCAGGCGTTCGTGGTATCGCCCAACTTGAAGCTGCGCGGCGGGATGATCAGCTCACCTTTCGCACGTGCCTCCCGTGGGTCGACGATCACCGGCAGCTCTTCTAATTCTATGGTGATAAGCTTTCGCGCCTGCACCGCAGCATCCTCGCTCGTAGCGATGATCAATGCCACCGGCATACCCCAGAAGTGGATCTCGTGTTCCGCGAAAAGCGGTTCATCCGGGATGATTCCGCCGATCTGGTTCTCGCCGGTGACATCCTTGTAGGTCAACACACGCACCACACCCGGAGCCGCAGCAGCCTTGGAAACATCAAGCTTCGTGATGTGCGCGTGGGCCGTTGGCGCGTCGTACGGAAGCGCGTAGAGCGTGCCCTGCATCACTGGGATGTCGTCCAAGTAGATGGACCGACCGGTCACGTGGCCTGCGCTGTCGATGTTCTTCATCCGACAAGCGCATTGAGGGTGAACTTCTCCGGGAACAACTCCATGAAGTGCGCGAAGAACAACTGGCGCAACAGCAAGCGCTTGTACTCGGCCGTGCCACGGGCATCGCTGATCGGGGCGATCTCTTCGTTCATCACCTTGATCGTCGCGCGGAGCGTATCGTTCGAGATCGTCTTTCCAACGAGGAAGGCCGATGTATTCGCCAGGTACTTTGGGATCGGAGCAACGCCACCGGCGCTTACATGGGCCTCCCGGATAGTGTCGCCATCCATCTCCAACCGGATCGCGCTGTTCACACTGGCGATGTCCAGGTAGGTGCGCTTGCTCACCTTCTCGAAGTGGAAGCGGGTTTCCTTTGTGGGTAGCTTGAATGACACGCGGGTCACGATCTCGTCGGGTGACTTGTCGAGCTGCTTGTAGCCTTTGTAGAAGTCGCGGAGTCTCAGTTGACGTTCGCCCTTCGCATTGCTCAGCGTGATGGAGCTGTCCAGACCGATGAACATCGCCGTGAGATCGCCGATAGGAGAGGCGTTCACGAAGTTGCCTGCGAGCGTTCCCATATTGCGGATGGGCGTGGACGATACGAGCAACAGGTGTTGTTCCAGTTTCGGGAAGTGCGCCTTCAACTCCACTGAGTTCAATAGATCCGCAGCCGAGCAGGCACCTCCGATGATACACGCTCCTTGTTCGAAGCGGATGCCCTTCAACGTTGTATCGTTCGCGACGGAACGCACCGCCGAATGGTGCATCGTATCGTGCTTCTGGACGTATAGATCGGTGCCTCCTGCTACCGTGATGGCATTGTCGATGGTGGCCTCAGTTCCACGTTGGATGGTCTGAAGTCGTTCCTTGATGCCGCCGAAATATCTTGGGAGGAAGCCGTTCTTCACCGACCATTCGATCGGTTTTTCCATGTCCTTTTGCGCCAACTGGTGCGCAATTGAAGCTGCGGCCCGTTCAATGGACTTGTAGCCCGTACACCGACAGATGTTCCCGTCGATCGCACGGATCGCCATCTCATCAGTGATCACTTCCCGCGAGAGGCAGCAACCGCTCAAGCTCACCACGAAGCCCGGCGTGCAGAAGCCGCATTGCGTTCCACTTTCGTTCACCATGGCCTGTTGCACCGGGGAGAGGTGTTCCATGTTGAGCCCTTCCACCGTCACCACGTGTTTGCCCTCTACGTTCGTCAACGCGAGCAGGCAAGAGGTCATCGACTTGTACTCGACACGCTCGCCGATCAACTCGCCGACCAGCACCGTACATGCCCCACAATCTCCCTCGCGGCAACCGATCTTAGTCCCCTTCAGTTGTTGGTGGTATCGCACGATGTCGAGCATCGCCGTTCCTTCTGGCGCAGCGCTCTCCACAAGCGTGTCGTTGAGTATGAATCGGATCATGGGTGTTCCCGTCAGCAACGAAGATCCGAAGAACTTACTGTCCCGACAAGCCTCGTGTGCAGCTTAGCGTACAACGGAAACGTGCCCGACCCGTTCGATCAGCTCGCCGGTAAGGGCATCCTTGCAGATCAGTTTCCAAACGTAGACATCGACCTGCGATACCACTCCGCCATAGCTGCCATCCCACGGTTTGCCCGGAAGGTTGGTGCCGAAGATCTGTTCGCCCCACCGGTTGAAGACCAAGAACTGGTAGTCCTTCACCTGTGGCAGGTTGAAGACCGGTAGGAATTCATCGTTGAAGCCATCGCCGTTCGGGGTGAAGGCGTTGGGTACATATACGTTCAGCACATCGTATATCGGCAATGGCGTGCAAGCCGTAACACTACAGCCATTCGCATCGCTCGCAGTAAGGCAGACCTCATACATACCGCCGAGCCCACCGGGGAAGGTGTATGTGGGGTTAGTGACGGTGCTGGTTCCGAGCGTGCCGAAGGTCCAACTGAACGACACGGCGTTGGAGGAGGAGAGGTTCAAGAAGCTGACCTCCGGGTTCGTGGTGATGATGGTATCAGGCGAGTACGTGAAGGAGGGTACAACGTACGGTGGACTTGCGACTACGCCTGCGGCCTGTGCGACACATCCGTTCGCATCCGTCATGGTGACCAGATATGGACCTGCACAGAGCCCAGTGAAATAGGGTGATGCCTGTGTGATGCCTGATGCCGTGTACAACACACCGTCGGGGTCGTTCACCACCAAACTGCCATCGCAACTTCCAGGGCAGGTTTCAGCAGATGTAACCACCGCGTCTATCACCAATGGTTCGGGTTGGCCAATGCTGATCGGTACGGTCACATGGCAATTGTTCGTGTCCGATACGATCACGGTGTAGTTTCCTGCGCAGAGACCTGAAGCATCAGGCACGTTCCCGGCGATACCATTCAGCCAGATGTAGAAATAGGCCCCATTCCCTCCGGTCATGGAAACACTAGCCGTGCCATCGCAGCTGTTATTACAGATCGCATCGGTGGTAGCACTGATGCCATCCATCGGATCGGTGAAGAGCACTGTAACATCATCGCTTGCCGTGCAACCTTCCTCCGTAACAACATTCCAAGTGATGGTGTATGATCCTCCACTCGGTGCGGAGATCAGAGAATTCGGTGCGGTCGCATCATCGATCAAGAAGTCGTTCGGGAGCGACCAGAACCCAGAAGCCCAAGTGCCGGTTGCAGCGAGCATTTGCTTCAAATTACACGAGATCGCATCGGGCCCAGCGTTCGGCGTGGGCACCAGGTAGATGGTCACGCTAGCGCTTGCCTGGTCATCCGGACAGAGTTCCCCGGATACGGTGTAGGTGTATGTGCCGGGCGCGCTGGTTGCCGGGTCGAAGGTGCCATCGCTCTGCGAACCTCCCGGTCCGATCCATGTGCCGTTCAGGTCAGGTGTGCCACCTAACAGGCTGAATAGCTGTATCGGGGCCGCCTCGGGGCAGAGGGTGGTGCTTCCATCTAACCCAGCGTTCGGCGGGGTTTCTACGCTTACGGAAACAGTGGTGCTCACATTGGGACAGGGTGATTGTCCGACGATGAAATAGGTGTAGATGCCGGCAGCATCGATTCCGGGTTGGAAGGTTCCACTCATCGGCCCGTTGGGTCCACTCCAAGTTCCGCCGGCTCCAGGGCTTCCGCCAATGGCGCTGAAAAGTTCGATCGGTGTTCCAACTGCACAACTCGCAACGGATCCACTTTCACCCGGATCAGCGGCAGTTACCACATTGATCGCCACGGCTGCGGTGTCACTAACGCATGGTGGTGGAACACTGAGGATGTACCGATAGGTCCCGCTTGAACCGACCGCCGGATCGAAGGATGGCTCCACTTCCGTGTTCATGTTGTTCAGCCAGACACCACCTGCATCCGGTGTTCCCTGCAACACGTTGAACAATGCTATCGGTGCATCTGTGGAGCACAAGGTCGTTGAGCCATCTCCGCCGGCATACGGGTCGCTCAGTTGTACCACCGTGATCGTTGCCGATGCGTTCGGACAGGGTGCCATGCCCATGACCAGATACGTGTAGGCACCGGGTGGGTTCGATCCCGGTGTGAAGACACC
>JAEYWT010000351.1 GCA_023428865.1 Bacteroidota bacterium
GTTCCACCCGGAATCGTTCCTTGTTCACCTTCAACGCGAGGAACTGAACCAATTTGTGTACTAGGCGATCGAATCGGCTGTGGTCGCCATGCTGTTGCAGGTCGTTGATCCGCCAGCGCCACAGGCCTTCACCCGAAATGACGGCGGTACGCCGATCCTGTTGTTGTGAGAACGCGATGAGTGGATAGGCCGTGTTCACCATGCCGATACGTTGTGTGGCCAGTGAGGTAGCCGAGCGGCCCAATTCGAACTGGCCGAATGGTACTTGTAGTGGCGGGAATCGTTCTATGGCGCGCACCTGTTCCGGTTCCAAGGTGAAGAAGCTGAACTCCTTGCTCACGTTGGCTTGCGCATCGGTGACCGAACCTCGCGCCACGGACACCTTCACCCCTGCATTACGGGCGTTGAAGCTGTTGAAGTCCATGCCCAAGGCCAGGATGTAGCAGAGCGGAACACCTGCCGCATCGGCCTTTTGCAGGAGTGGTTGGATCGCATGCTTCGGCGAAGGAAGACCGTGCAGGATCACGAGGTCGTAGGTGCTGATATCGCCGGTGAAGTCTGCCGCATAGGCCAGTTCCGTACCGTAACCATCGAGGCCGTTCAGGGCGGAACGGAGCGCACCCAGATCGGGATGAGGCGCGGCACCCAGCAGCAGCAGCTTTTGCCGGTCATCGAGCACATCGATCAATACATCCAAGCGGTTGTTGACCTCAGTGGCCTCGCCTTGTACGGGGCGCACCACCACGGAGTAGCGTTGCATACCGGCGCGTTCCGGTTTCACGGTGAAGGGCAGTTCCATGAAGGTGGCACGGCCGTTGAGCACCACATCCTTGCCAGCCACCTCTTTGCCGCCGTGCATCACGGAGACGCGTGTGTTGGATCCGGCCATGCGGCGGCCTTCCACGTTCACAAACAAGGGCAGTTCGTTGCCGAGGTAGCCGATGCGGTTGTGCTCCACACCGCGCAATACCAGGTCGGGCCGTACGGTGGTATCGCCCAGGGCTATGGCAAAGACCGGTGCGCCCAATTTGTCCGCCGATGCGCGTGGATCGCGGCCACGGTTGTAGATCCCATCGCCATCTATGATCACGGCACCCAGGTCGGGACCGTTGAAACGATCATACACTTCGCGCAGCGCCTGATCCACATCCGTCAAAGCATCCTGCTGATCGAATGCGATACCCTCTTTCACTGTTTCGCCATAGGTGAAGGCCCGCACATCGAACCGACCGCCGAGCTGTTCCTGCAAGCGTTCCAATTCACCTGGGAACGTAGCTCGTAATGCAGCGGTATCACCAGCGACAGCCACAGAGGATGAACCGTCGTGCAAGAGCACCACCACGGGTTTGCGCACCTCCCTCACCAGAATGCGCACCATGGGTTCCAGCAGGAAGAAGGCGATGAGCGCAATGGCTAGCGCGCGGCAGGTTGCCAGCACCAGCGAGAGGTTGCGCGAGAAGCCCTCCTGCCCTTCCGCACGGCGATAGAGCCACCATGCAAGTGCCACACCGAACAGTAGGCACAGCGGTGCTAGCCAAAGGCTATGGGCGGTAGTCAACGACATATAGAGTGCAAAGGTCGGTGTTCATAAGGGTCACCGGCCCGCGTATTCAGGCTCCGTTATGCGCAAAGGATCAACTGAGCATCCCGCCGCACACGCTCAAGGTCTGCCCGGTGATGTAGGCGCTTAGGTCACTGCCCAGGAAAACGCACGCGTTGGCCACGTCCGCCGGGGTTCCACCGCGTTTCAAGGGGATGCCTTCGCGCCAGCCTTCCACCACTTTGGGGTCGAGGGCGGCGGTCATCTCGGTCTCGATGAAACCCGGAGCGATGGCGTTGCTACGGATGTTGCGGCTGCCCAATTCCTTGGCCACGCTCTTGGTGAAACCGAGGATGGCGGCCTTACTAGCTGCGTAGTTGGCCTGGCCCGCATTGCCTTGTACACCCACCACGCTGCTCATATTGATGATACTGCCGCTGCGTTGCTTCAGCATGGTGCGCAACACGGCCTTGGTCATGTTGAACACGCTCTTCATGTTCGTGGTCATCACCGCGTCGAAGTCGGCCTCGCTCATGCGCATGAGCAGCTGATGCTTGGTGATACCGGCGTTGTTCACTAGGATATCGAGCTTGCCCCAGTCGGCCACCACCTTGTCCACTGCGGCTTGGGCGGCATTGAAGTCGCCAGCATCGCTCTGAATGGCCAGCACCTTACGTCCGGTCTTGGTGGCAAGCTCAGCCGCCGTAGCATTCGCCTTTTCGGGGCTGCTCACGTAGGTGAAGGCCACGTCGGCGCCTTCTTCCAGGAAACGTTCAACGATGCCTTTGCCGATCCCGCGCGAACCGCCGGTGATCAAGGCCACTTTTCCTTCCAGGATACCCATGCTCGGTAGGACCGGTTTCTTGGTAGACCGGTCGCTGCGAATGTAGTAGTTGCCGGTGGCGTATAGCTACATCAAGCAAACCGACCGTATGGACATCCAGGCGTAATTCGATGTAAACCTGGTTGCTGAACCCTGACGACATTGATCGGTCTCTCCTCGGTCCAATTCAACACCGAGGATCCGGCGTTCACACAGGAACTGATAGCTTAGACCAGTGTCTGGTTGAACAGTGCGTACGGACCAACGCTCAAGGAACAAGATCGAAAACCCAGAAATTGATCTTGAACGTGTACCTGCAACATGAAGATACCGCGCTATTGGGTTGCCATTGAGGCAGACGTGTTCGTTGATGGCCAGCGACAGCCTTCGCGTTTCTTAGGCAGTTCTGAACACTCCGAGGCCGAGGCGCGTGAGCACGCAGCCATGCGCGTTTCACAAGTACAGGCGCGGATAAATGCCAACGACGGCCGCAGAGCCGAAGACTACGAAGTAGCGATCCGGGAAGAGATCGTAGAGGAACTGCGGAGCGATGCGGTGGTAAC
>JAEYWT010000365.1 GCA_023428865.1 Bacteroidota bacterium
TCATCAAGTTGTCCGCGATCATTTCGGCACTGCGGCCCTCGATGTGGTGGCGCTCCAAGAAATGCACCAGCTTGCCATCCTTGAACAGCGCCATGGCCGGGCTGCTGGGCGGGTAGGGCAGGAAGTGCTTGCGGGCTTGGTTGGTGGCATCGGTGTCCACACCGGCGAAGACCGTCACCAAATGATCGGGACGCTTGGCACCTTGCAGGCTCAATTTGGCGCCAGGACGGGCAGCACCAGCGGCGCAACCACACACACTGTTCACCACGCACAGCACGGTACCGGACTGCATCAGGGCCTTGTCCACTTGATCGGGGGTCTGCAATTGTTCGAAGCCGGCCGAAACGAGGTCCGTCTTCATGGGGGCTACGAGCTCAGGAGGATACATGGTTCATGTGCTCTTGGCGCTGAGGTTGATGCCGAAGAGCGGTACAAAGATACTTGCCATGGAGAGGAATGGGGCCGTGCCTTTCCCGAAGGCTTCGGTAGACATGGCACGTGGCAGGTTGCTGGGGCAGTAGGCACGTGCAGGGCGCAGGAAGCAAGACCTGCTACCCAAAGAGCTCACAACGCTCGCTTTCGCTTGAAGAAAGCCTTGATCAGGTCGGCACATTCGGCTTCCAGCACTCCGCCTACCACTTGGGTCTTTGGGTGAAGCAGTGCTGCACCGATCCGGCGGTACCCGGCCTTTTCATCGAAGGCACCGAACACCACGCGACCCAACTGCGCCCAATGCAGGGCACCGGCGCACATCACACAAGGCTCCAAGGTCACGTAGAGCGTACAATCCTTCAGGTACTTGCCACCGACGTGTTCCGCTGCTGCGGTGATCGACTGCATTTCGGCGTGGGCCGTTACATCGTTCAGCCGTTCGGTGAGGTTGTGGCCACGCGCGATGATGCGATCCTTCCAGACCACCACCACACCAACGGGTACCTCATCGGCTTTGAAGGCCTGCTCCGCCTCCTTCAGCGCTTGGCGCATATAATGTTCGTCGCTCGTCTCCAGGATCATGCGGTAGCGATGGCACTTCGTGTATCAGGCTCGTTCACCAGCACGTTCTTCACCTCGGGTTTGATATCCCTGATGTTCAGTTGCAGTGTACGCCGTCCGTTCCATTCGTTCTCTTCCAACGTATGGATCACACTGAAAGGTTCACCGCTCTTCACACGTTCGAAGTGCCCGCCCATACGGAAACCGATCGCATCGAAGGTAGGCCCTTGTGTACCCGCCATGCGCAAGGTCATCTTCAGGTGGTCTTCCCCTACGATACGGGCATTGCCGGTGTCCACCACGCCGCGTGTAAGCAGCACGGGTTTCATATTCGCCGGTCCGAATGGTGCCATGTAGTGCAGGATCCGAGCCAGGCGGTCGTCGATCTCGTTGAAAAGCACCTCGGCATCCACCTCTTCCTCGGGTATACGCAACGCGGGATCCAAGGTGGCGCGTACCACTGCCTCGAACCGTGCGCGGAAAGCGGGCACGTTCTCGATCGGCATGGTGAGCCCGGCAGCATACATGTGGCCACCGAACTGTTCCAGCAGATCGCTACAGGCATTGATGGCCTCGTACACATCGAAGCCCTTCACACTACGCGCGCTGCCCACCGCTTTGCCCTGACTTTCGGTGAGCACGATGGTGGGTCGGTAGTACTGCTCGATCAAACGCGACGCAACGATCCCGATCACACCCTTGTGCCAAGCCTCGTTGTACAACACGGTGCTCCAGGCCTCCTGCATGGTCTCATCCTGTTCGATATGGTCGAGCGCGGAACGGGTGATGTCCTTATCCAGCTCCTGCCGCGCGGTGTTGTTGCCATCCACGCGCAGGCCGATATGTTCTGCTTGTGCCTGGTCCTTTGCCAGCAACAGTTCTACCGCCTGCCTGCCATGTTCGATACGCCCGGCAGCATTGATGCGTGGACCAATGGTGAATACGAGTTCCGAAACACCGAGCCTCTTCTTCACATTGGCCATCTGCATCATCACCTTGATCCCGGGTCGCGGATCGAGGTTCACACGTTGCAGACCGAAGTGGGTGAGCACACGGTTCTCGCCGGTAACGGGAACGATGTCGCAAGCGGTGCTTACGGCCACCAGATCAAGTAGCGGCTCCAGTTCACTCAGGCCGATGCCATTGCGCATGGCGAATCCTTGCACCAATTTGAATCCGATGCCGCAGCCACTCAATTCCTTGTACGGATAGGGGCAATCATCACGTTTGGGATCCAACACCGCCACCGCCTTCGGAAGCTCATCCCCAGGCCTATGGTGATCACAGATGATCATATCGATACCGCGTTCGGCAGCATAGTCCACCTTATCGATGGATTTGATGCCACAATCCAACGCGATGATCAGACCCACCTTCTCTTGGGCCGCACGATCGATGCCCTGGAATGAAATGCCGTAACCCTCGGCATAACGATCGGGAATGTAGAACGTGATATTGCCGGTGAAACGATGCAGGAAGGAATAGACCAGCGCTACCGCAGTTGTGCCGTCCACATCATAATCCCCATAGACCATGATGCGTTCATTATCTCCCAAAGCGCGCTCGATGCGTTCCACGGCGGCGAGCATATCGGCCATCAGGAAAGGGTCGTGCAACTGTTCCAGCGAAGGCCGGAAATACGTCGACGCGATAGCGGGCTTATCGACCCCACGTTGCACCAACAGCCGTGCCGCGATCGGCGGGCACTTCTCGTGTACCATTCCCTGAACGGCCGCTTCTTCGGCCTGCGGCTTCAATCGCCAACGCTTCGTTCGTGCTGCACGCATGGGGTGAAGGTAATGCCGCGCACGTGGTTCACTCCTTCAACAGCAGGTCGCGGGCAGTGGCCAGGCCATCGCGGGTCTTCGCGTCCAACTCCGGCATGCGCAGTGGCAGCGCTTCAAGCTGTTCACGGAGCAAGCGGCCCACGATGGCGCGTGTCTCCCATTGGTCATCGGCGGGCACGATATACCAAGGGGCGTGTTCTGCGGCTGTGGCTCCGATCGCTTCGGCGTAAACGCGTTGGTAG
>JAEYWT010000070.1 GCA_023428865.1 Bacteroidota bacterium
GTCTTCATGATGGGGGCTGGGCGTACAGATGAAAGGTAAGACGAAAATTGCTGTTGGGATGATCGAATAATTGGTCATCCTGCGCTTGCGCAGGCGCTGTTGCATTGTTTGAATGCGAAACAGTTGGTTCGGCGATTCCAGTATGTGTTGGTAGAACGGTGACAAGCGCAGACGCTATGAACTGCTGAAGGATCCCGCACAGAACCTGCTGATGATCGTGAAGGATGGGAAGGTGGTGAAGGATATCCGGTGAGGGTGCAGCTTCACACCTTGCCCAGGTCCAACCGATAACCGAAGGCGAAGATCCAGCGGTAGTCTGGTCGGCGGCGGTTCTGTTCGCGGTCGTGTACCAGGAAGAACGAGAAACGATGGCCTTTGGCGGGCGACCAGTTGGTGCCGAGCTTGTAGCGTACGGCGTCGGCTTCGGCGCCGGTTTCGCGTAGCACGGTAAAAAACTCCACGCTCACGATGGGGTCGAACTGGAAGCCACGGATGTCGTACTCGGCACTGAATTTGTTGCGGATGAAGTCGCGCCGCGTGCCTTGCGGTCTCCACACATGTTGGTAGTTGAGGCGATACTCCAAGGTGGTGCGGCCGAAACGTTCGCCGAACAGGAGCATGATGCCTGTGCGATGGCGGTTCGGCCCAACCGCACGGAAGACGGCGCGTTGCTCGAAACCGGCCGCCATGAACTTGGTGAGCTTGTAGCGCAGGTCTCCATTCAGGTACACCTGGCGTCCACTACCGAACTCATCACCGGTGCGGTAGCCGAAACCTCCGATGGCCGTGGTGCGCTTGGCCACCTTGCCTTTCACCTCGGCATCCAGCCAGAGCTGGCTGTAGCGCTGGGGCATGATCACTTCTTGTGCGCAGGTGCTACCTAGTAAAGTAGCGAAGAGCCATGCAGTGGTGGCACGAAGGAGCTTGGTCATGGAATGCCAAACAAGTACAAGGGTATTAAGGTTCCATTAGAACGGACCATTTCAGGTGGCGCGTGAAGTCGTGGTCTGGTCAGCGGTAACGCTCCCTTCATACGGTTCCACGGTCACCCGCCAATCTTCCATACACCGCCGTACCCAGGAAGGCACCTTCCCAGTAGTAGCTCTCGCGCAGCACGCCTTCCAAGGCGAAGCCACAGCGTTCGAACAGCGCACGCGAGCGGGTGTTGCGCGGATCGGTCATGGCTTCCACCCGGTGTGCGCCTAGCTGGTCGTAGGCGAAGTGCAGCACGGCGTTCAGGGCCTCGCTCATCAGGCCCTTGCCCCAGTGGTCGGGCAAAAGTTGGAAGCCCACTTCGGCCAAGTGGTGTTCGGGTTGGAGCTTGTATAGGCCGATGCTACCGATCATGGCCGGGTCGGTGCGCAAGGCGATGATCCATCCTACGCGGGTGCCGGCCGCACGATCCTGTTCCAACTGTTCCAACATGGCTGCGGCATCGGAAACGGTCCGTGGTCGTGGCCGACCGATGTAGGCCATGCTCTGTTCGTTGGTGCGCAGGCGGAAGTTGTGTTCCGCATCTGCCGCCATGGGTTGGCGCAGCATCAGTCGTTCGGTGTGCAGGGTGGGGAAGGGCGTGAAGTGCGTGCGCATGGCCTGCAAAGTACAGGGGCTCCATGGCATCGTCTCCTATGGATCAATCCCCCACCTTAACCCAGCGTACCGTGGACCGCGCGCCGTCCTCGTTGAACACAGAGACCAGATAGGCACCCGGGGCTAGGTCGGCGATGGGCAAGGTCGCCATGCCGACCGCACTGCGCACGGCACACCCACGGCCATCATACAGTGTAATGGATCGGATGCGTTCCGCCGAGTTGATGAACAAGGATGCTGCATCGGCGATCACGGTGAAACGCGGAACTTCCGGTGCGTTGATGGAGGTGGTGTTGGCGGCCAGCACCTTGACCAGGTAGGCCTGCGGTTGCCCGTTGTAATGGGTGAAGTCGCCTCCCACCAGTATGGTGCCGTCGGCGAGCGCCACGAGGGTACGAGCGTAGGAAAGGTCCAAGGTACTCGTAGGCATACGCGGGCCGAGTCCGGGATCGAAGGCAGGGTCCACCGCACCGTTGTCGGTGATGCGTGCGAGCCTGGCGCGGGGTTCGCCGGCAAGAGAGCCGAACCAGCCACCTACTACCAGCTTACCATCGCTCTGTCTGGTGCAGGCGGTGATGGGAATGGGGCCAGCAATGACCGGGCCATCACCTGGGTAGAGAGTGCCGGAGAAATCAGTGTCGCGCGTGCCATTGGAGTTGAGGCGCACGATGTGACCGATCGGTTGTCCATTGTACACGCTGAAATCGCCGACCACGTACAACTGGCCAGCAGGACTAAGGGCCATGTCCCACCCCGCGAGGTGGTAGCCACCGGTGAAGCCAGTGCCCACGTTGAAGTCCGGATCCACCGCACCGGAGGGCAGAAGTTGCACGATGCAGGAAGCGGTGGTCTGGTCGAAGGTTTGGAATGCGCCCGCCACGAGCAACTCGCCGGTGGGCCGAAGCGCCATGGCTTGGATCACCGAGTTGAAGCCCTGCGGACCATCGCCTATCGCGAAGGTGGGGTCCAAGCTGCCATCGCCCATCAAACGTGCCAGCCGGGGTGCCATCACACCGCCGATGGTGGTGAAGGTTCCGGCCACATAGCACTGCCCGTTCGGCATGGGTTCCACCACCATCACCCGGTCACTCGTCAGAAAGTCGGGATCGAAGCTGGTATCCAAGGTGCCGTCTTGCTCGAGGCGCACGAGACCTGAGACGGGAACCCCATCATATTCGCTGAATTGTCCACCCACGAGCAACTGTCCGTTGGTAACAATGGAGACGCAACGCACATCGGCTACGTCACCGAAAGCCGATCCACTGTTGAAGGTGGCGTCGACCGTGCCATCGGCGTGTAACCGTGCGATGTGGTTCTGAACCATGCCGTTCACCTCGGTGAAGTCGCCCACGATGATCATGCGACCATCGGCCTGCACGGCGATGTGTTCCACGTAGCCATTAAGCTCAGGGGTGAAGGAGAGGTCGGCGAGACCGTCCTGTGCGCGGAGCAAGGTATTGGCTAGTAGGGCGGTACCGAGTACGAGAAGAGAGCGTAGGGTCAGTGTCATTCGATTATGGGGAAC
>JAEYWT010000095.1 GCA_023428865.1 Bacteroidota bacterium
GGGATACTTTCCGCAGTGGTGGCGCTGGTGGCCAGAACGTGAACAAAGTGGAGACCGGTGTACGCCTGCGGCACGGACCAACGGGCATCGTGATCGAGAACACCGAAACGCGGAGCCAGTTGGATAACAAGACGAAGGCGTTACAGTTGCTGAAAAGTCAGCTTTACGAAGCCGAACTGGAGAAGCGCCGCAGCAAACGAAGCGAGATCGAGGCCGGCAAGAAGAAGATCGAATGGGGTAGCCAGATCCGCAACTATGTACTGCAACCCTACAAGCTGGTGAAGGATGTACGCACCGAACACGAGACCAGCAGCGTGGACGATGTGTTGAACGGAGAGATCACCGAGTTCCTGAAGGCTTATCTGATGCAACAGGGACAGAGCCAGAAGGTGTGAGATCAAGTCGGCAATTGCCAGTTGGCAGTAGGCAGTTGTACGACCCACGAGAAGCTACTGCCAACTGCTTACTGCCAACTGCCGACAGAGCAAATGGGATTCCGCGTTGAAGATGGCATAGGAAGGTCCTGGGTTGTGGTTCAATGTATGGCTGCGTATGTGTTGGCTGTGTGTATATACATGTTGTATGCCGCTCACGATTCTGACTGGGGATTCGATGGCCTTGTTTCGCTTGTGACCATCGGTCTGATCACCGCGATCTTCTTTTCAGCGCTGTCGGTCGGAGCATGTTTTCTTGTGGGCTTACCGATCCGATATAGCGCTGCGATACTGAAGTGGTGGAGGAAGAGGTATTGGCTGTCCCCATTGATCGCTCTTGTCGGGATCGGTGTTGTCATATACTCACTGATGCCTGCGAATCTGGTTTGGGTGAAAGATCCTGGAGATCCAGATGGCAGAGAAAGGTTGATACCTCAATTGACATTCACACTTACAGGATGGTTCACTTCCATCTTTGGAGTTCTGCACACATTTTTACCGAACTGGAACTGTAGGTAGCTTCCGACCTGGTGCTACTATCCAGCCTTACCACAGACAATCGACCACAATGGAATACCGCATCGAGAAAGACACCATGGGCGAGGTGAAGGTGCCCGCCGACAAGTACTGGGGCGCACAGACCGAGCGCAGCCGCAATAACTTCAAGATCGGCAGGCCGGCAAGCATGCCGATGGAGATCATCCGAGCATTCGCCTACCTGAAGAAAGCCGCTGCCCAGACCAATGTTGAATTGGGCAAGCTGTCAAAAGAAAAGAGCGACCTCATCGGCAGGGTATGCGACGAGATCCTCGAAGGAAAGCTGGATGAGCAGTTCCCGCTGGTGATCTGGCAGACGGGTAGCGGCACGCAGAGCAATATGAACCTGAACGAGGTGATCGCTTACCGCGGCCATGTGCTGCAGGGTGGCAAGCTCAGCGACGAGCAGAAGGTGCTGAATCCGAATGACGATGTGAACAAGAGCCAGAGCAGCAACGACACCTATCCAACGGCGATGCACATCGCTGCCTACACCCAGGCGGTGGAGGTGACCATTCCGGGGGTGAAGAAGCTGCGCGATACACTGGCTACGAAAGCTGAAGCGTTCAAGGATGTCGTAAAGACCGGCCGCACACACTTCATGGACGCCACACCACTTACCCTCGGGCAGGAGTTCAGTGGATACGTGCAGCAGTTGGATAACGGCCTACGCGCGATGGACAATGCGCTGGAGATGGTGCGCGAACTGGCGCTTGGTGGAACAGCCGTGGGCACGGGCTTGAACGCACCGAAGGGCTACAGCGTGCTGGTGGCGAAGAAGATCGCGGAGCTCACGAAACTGCCCTTCGTAACGGCTCCCAACAAGTTCGAATCGCTGGCTGCCCATGATGCCATGGTGGAGCTGAGCGGCGCCCAGAAACGCTTAGCCGTTTCTCTAATGAAGATCGCCAACGACATCCGCATGCTCAGCAGCGGTCCACGCAGCGGTATCGGCGAATTGGTGATCCCCGATAACGAGCCCGGTTCTTCCATCATGCCCGGTAAGGTGAACCCCACACAGCCCGAAGCACTCACCATGGTGTGCGCGCAGGTGATCGGCAACGATGTGGCTGTAAGTGTGGGCGGCATGCAAGGCCACTTCGAACTGAACGTGTTCAAACCCTTGATCGCAGCCAATGTGCTGCTCAGCGGCCGCTTGCTGGGCGATGCCTGCGTGAGCTTCAACGAGAAGTGTGCGGAAGGCATTGAACCGAACAAGCCGGTGATCAAACGCCACCTGGAGAATTCGTTGATGTTGGTGACAAGCCTTAACCCACATATCGGCTACTACAAAGCGGCAGAGATCGCCAAAAAAGCACATAAAGAAGGTACCACGTTGAAGGAGGCGGCGGTAGCCCTTGGGCATGTCTCCGCTGAGGACTTTGACAAGTGGGTGGTACCGGCGGATATGTGTAGCGAAGGCTGAGCGTACAGCTTGTAGTACAAAAGAAGCCCGGCCATTGGCCGGGCTTCTTCGTTGACGACATCAATGGCCTACGAGAGGATCTCGATCAGCCAGATGATGAAGAATACCGTGCCCGCCAACCACGCCAGCGAACTTACGATCCAGATCGCTGGGGAGATCAAGGCTACAGCGAGGATGGATAGCAGGATAGCGACACCCCAGGCGATCAACCAGTACTTGAACCACTTGGAGGAAGTGGCGCCCCCAGCGGCATTCAATTTCTTGGCCTCCTTCTTCGACATGGTCATGGTACCCATGGCGGCGGCGAGTTCTGCGTTGTTCACGATGGTCTCCACACGCTCTGCCTGTGCACGCGTCATACGGCTCATTACAGACCGCTTGGTGGCCTTCACTTCCGTGCTGGTGGAGGCCGTGATGTCCACTTCAGGAGCCGTGCTCACGGTGATGGTCTGAGCGGGTGCTTCAACGGCGGCTGGGGCATCCATCACAGGAGCTTCTGCGATCGGTTCGGCAACATCCTTCGTCAAGGCGTCGCTCTTCTCGATCGGTTTCACTTTGTCTTTGGAATTGTGCCACTCGAGGTGGTAGCCAGCCATGTGCTTCCGCTTTTCGATCGTGCAGGAAGACAGCGTAACGGACAAGCCGATGCCAGTGATAGCTAGCGAGAGAAGGGTACGCATGTTCAATACGGGTTTGGTTTGTGTTTTTGGCAACAGTACAGGGCAATGTTATGAATATTGTGGATACCACCAAAGAATGCCATAGCCTAGTTGGACCGGTCGCATCAGACGGCCTCCCCGTCTAGTAGTCCAAACGGTCCGTTTTTACTAGGGTCTTCCTTCGCCCTACGGTGATCACCGTGATCGTGTGCGGAACACCTGGGACCAGCCCAACAGGCACCTCAAACCCTATAGCGCAGCAAGTAGGGCCTTGCCGAAGTTCTCCACTTGGTAGCGCCTTACGCCAGGTATTGCTTTAAGGGCTTCCAGATCACCAGGCAGTGTGCGGGCAATCTCCATCAACAGCTGGTTCGCCGCTACGATACCGGGGCGCAGATCATGCTCGTTGGTAAGCTTGTCCCGGGTCGCTTTCAACCGCTTCAGCCGATCCTCATAGTCGTTGTCACGGTCCCAACGTTTGGGTTTTACCAAGCGCGGCCATTGCTCTTTGGGAAGCTCCTGGCCTTTTTTGATGGCCGCGAAGATCCGCCGACCATGCTTTTCCAACAAGCGGTCGCCCACCCCTTTACGGAGGCCAAGATCCTTGAGGCTGGCCGGTGGTTCTGTTGCCAGTGATAGCAGCACATCATTCCCCAGGATCATGAATGCTGCACGGTCTTGTTGTTCGGCTACCGTTTCGCGCCAACCATGCACTTCACGCAGTATGGCCAGCTGTTGCGGCTTGAGCATCTTGGCACCTTTCAACCGGAGGAAGCCCGGTTCATCATTCACCGGAAGGTTGAAGGGTGCATCGGTAAGGAGCGAGAATTCTTCTTCGGCCCAACCCCAGCGGCCCACGGCCTTCAGCTTAGCCTCTAGGATATCGCGCAAGGCGATCAGGTGCGAGGTGTCACCGGCTGCGTAGTCGAGCATGTCCTTGGGTAGTGGACGTTTGCTCCAATCCGCCTTCTGGAATTTCTTGTCCACCTGCAAGCCCTGGTACTTGCCTAGCAGTGCGGCAAGGCCGATCTCTGGTTCGTTGAGTAGTTCGGCGGCAACCAGTGTATCGAACACGTTCTCTACCCTGATCTGGTGGTGCTTTGCCAGGATCCGCAGGTCGTAGTCCGCATCGTGGATCACCACTTCCATGCCTTTTTGAGCAAGCAGCTCGCGCAAGGGTGCCAGGTCCGGAATGCTGAGCGGATCGATCAGGTAGGTGTTCGTGCGGGTGCTGATCTGGATCAAGCAAACGCTTTCGCGGTAGCGATGGAAGCTGGACGCCTCGGTGTCCAGTGCGATCATAACCTCCTTGGAAAGGAGTTCGGCACAGGCTTGCAACGCCGGTGCGGTGGTAATGAGTTCGTAGTTGACCACTGGAGACCTTCCAGCCCCCTAACGGGCTTTCTGCACGGTGCCGCAAGTTATAGGGGTTGCGACCCACTCCTCACAGCCCGCCCACCACGTTATCCACCTATGGCTATTGGCTGGATCGGTTGAATTTCCAACCTCCTGTTTATCAGGTTGGTGTATCGGCGCGTTAGACGTGTCGGTCACCACTTTCGGCGGTGAGGTCGGCTACGAAACGTTTGATCTGCTGTTCATCCTGCTTGCGGCAGACCAACAGGGCGTCTTTGGTGCTCACCACAATGTAGTCTTCCAACCCCTGTAAGACCATCAGGCGGCCATCGTGTGCGTGTACCACGTTGCGGGCACAGTCGTAAAGCTTCACGTTCTGCCCAATGGCGGCGTTCTGGTCCTTGTCTTTCGGCAGGTGAGTGTACAGACTTCCCCAGGTCCCTAGATCGCTCCAGCCGAAATCGCTCACGATGGTGAACACGTTGGCGGCTTTTTCCATGATGCCGTAGTCGATGCTCACGTTCTCGCAGCTGTCGTAGATGGAGGCGATGAATTCGCTTTCCGCTGCTGTGCCGAATGAGGCTTCACCCGAACTGAAACGTGCCTCCATTTCAGGCAAGTGTGCCCGGTATGCCTTACGGATGCTGGCTAGGCTCCAAATGAAGATGCCCGCGTTCCAGAGGAATTCGCCGCTTTCGATGAAACGAACAGCCGTGTCGTGATCAGGCTTTTCCGTAAAGGCCTTCACCCGCTTGATGCGCGGATGGGAGGTGCCAGCTTCGTCGTCGAACTGGATGTAACCGTACCCCGTATCCGGTCGGTTGGGCATGATGCCGAGGGTGACCAGGCTATCCGAATTGGAAGCCTGCCCCAACGCGAGGCCGATGGTCTCTTGGAATGCGGTCGCGTTCATCACCAGGTGATCGCTGGGCGCAACGATGATCAACGCCTTTGGATCGCGTTTGGCGATCACATGGTTGGCGTAGGCCACGCAGGGTGCTGTGTTCCGGCGCGAGGGCTCGGCCAGTATCTGTGCATCGCTCAATGCAGGCAGCTGCTCCTTCACCAACCGGGCGTATTGCTTGTTGGTCACGACCAAGATGTTCTCTGGTGGGCAAATGGCCAGGAAGCGGTCGTAGGTCTGTTGAAGCAGGGTGCGACCCAAGCCAAGGAAGTCCAGGAATTGCTTAGGATAGGCGCTGCGGCTCATGGGCCAGAAACGGCTTCCAACGCCGCCGGCCATGATCACGCAATACGTGTGTTTGTTCGTCATGTTCTATGGAGGGCCTAAAGGGTGCCAGGTACCGCTACAGGACCATTCACCTGCACTTCGGCCAGTGGATCAATGATGTAGTTGCGCCGATCGTTGAGGCAATGGCACTTGTAACGTTTCCGTAGCTGCGGTCCTTTCACGAAAACACGTTCGTTGAAACGGAATACCGACCGGTCCGGGAGTTCTTCCAGCAGTTGCCGGGGTTCGGCATCGTAACGCATCAAAACCCGCATCAGGTTCTGGTCCGTGCAGCTGCTGGCGGGGGCGTTCACTAGATGTCTTTCCAATGTGCGAAGAACATCTGCTGGAAATACTTCTGGGCTTAGGAAGGGGCGCATCAGGCGGGCGTATTCGCTTTTCCAAGCTGGGCCATGCGGGGCGCTCCAACGTCCACCATTCACGAAGGTGCTGTAATGCGCGAACTCGTGTACCAAGGTGACCAGGAACGCGTAGATGTTGAGGTCGCCGTTCACGCTTACCCGATGGGGCTGGGTGCGTGTGGCGCTACGGTAATCGCCCAGTTTGGTCTGGCGAGGACGCGAGATACGCACCTGCACAGGGTGTTGCTGTAGCCACGCCAGCACAACGGGCCAAGCCGCACCGGGCATGTGCTTGCGAAGTTGAGTCATGGCGGTGGAAGAGGAGGGTGGCACGGCTACAGGGAACGCTCAGCCACGGTGGCCGACAGCGCAATGATACGGGGTGGGCGCCTCTTCTGCTCCGGTATGTTCGGTACCTACTGGAGCTTGCGGCACATAGTTCCACTTGGGGCACTTGCAGTCGTTGGAGTGCCTGTACTTGGCCGGTTGCGAATTGCAGCCGACCAGGATCAGTCCCAGCGCCGCTCCGATGGAAAGGGCAATTCTTCGCACGTATCCGCGTGGTCGCTCCATGATCGATGTGCGAAACTACAACGCCCGAAAGTCCGGCCCATGTAT
>JAEYWT010000120.1 GCA_023428865.1 Bacteroidota bacterium
CTTGTCCCCTTCGCCCCAAAGCACATACACCGGCATGGTCCACAGGTAGCGCTTTTGTGCATAGCGCTGTTCGTTCTTCAGCAGATCCTGCAACAGACCCAAGTAAACGGCTTGGTGCGACTGGTATTTCTTGAAGAGCTGCTTGCGCGCGAAACCGGGCACCTTGGGCGGTTCGTTCATCGCCACGGCCAGCAAACGGTACATCTCATCCTTGTTCGTGGGGGTGAACAACCCAGCGATGCCATCTGCTCCCCGACTGCGCGCCACACTGTCCGCTATGGCGCTGGTGTAATCGCTCGCCGGACCATCACAGATCACCAAGGCTTTGGTGCGATGCGGATGTTGTTCGGCGAAGTTGGCGCTGATGGCACCACCATACGAGTTGCCCACCACGTACACCGGCCCAGGCACACCAAGGCTGTCGAGGATATTGACCAGGTGCGCCACCTGTAGATCAACGCTGGAGCCGCTCCATGCCGTGGTACTACGTCCGTGGCCGATCAGATCAGGCACCACCAGATCGAAATGTTGGGCCAAACCCTGTACGTTGCCGCTCCACATGGCACTGCTGCTGGTGATGCCATGCACCAACATCAACTTGGGCTTGCTGTTCTTCGCAAGTTCTTTGCTGGCCCACGTGAAATGTGCGCCCGCCGCATCGGTATAGGTGTGCTGCACCAGGCCACTCGCTTCAAAGGCCCGTATGGTGCGCTTCTCCGCGATCTTGGTCACGTTGCACGATGCGAGAAGAATGGCCAGGATGAGGCCGGTGCTACCGACAAGGATGGTTCTCATGGTGGGAGAGGTGGATCTTTAACGCGTTGAAGGTATCACTTCGGTCACCTAACAAAAGCTACGGCCGCCCTGTTCACGAGGAACAGAACGGCCGCATCGTCCGGAGCGGACTATTTTGCTATTTGATCAGCTTGCCGAAGAGGCCCTTCGCCACATTGGCCAAGCCGCCACCACCCAGCAGGGACTGTAGGTTCTTCACGTCGCCCCCCACATGCTTGCTCACCAGATCGGTGATCAACGGCAGCAACATGCTGGAAACACCGCTGGCTTTGCCGGCTTCCAGGCCCACCTGCCCGGTAAGTTTGCTCTGGAGCAGACCTCCGATGTTCTTCAACAGTCCATCGGCACCAGCGCTGTTGTTGGCACTGCTGAATAGGCTCAGCGCATCGTCCATGCCGAAGCCTTTGCCACCGAGCGCTTCCTTCACACTATCGGCTGCGGCTGCCACCGAACCACCGGCCTGCTTCTCATCCAGACCGAATTGGCTCATGAGCTGCGGCATCGCTTGTTTCTGCAAGGAGGAGAGGATCTGATCGAACATGTTCTGTCGGTTATGTGGTGAAGTTGAGACGTGTTGAAGGCCATAGGTCACATGCCTTAGCCATCTTTGCCACCACAAGGTAATACCATGAGCGACGGATATGTGAAAAAAGAGGTGATCGGCGGCGTTGGCACGGTCACTTTCCACCACCCCAAAAGTAACAGCCTGCCCGGCCATATCCTACGTGGCATGGCCGATGCCATCACCGCTTGTGGCAAAGACCCCTCGGTACGTGTGATCGTACTGCGCAGCGATGGCGACAAAGCCTTCTGTGCCGGTGCCAGTTTCGATGAGCTGGTGGCCATCGAAGATGATGCGCGAGGGCTTGAGTTCTTCAGCGGCTTCGCGCATGTGATCAACGCCATACGCAAAGCGCCCGTACTGGTGATCGGCCGCATCCACGCACATACCGTGGGCGGCGGTGTAGGCTTGGCCTGTGCGGTGGACATCGCCTACGCACACGAAAAAGCGAGCGCACGGCTGAGCGAGCTGGCCATCGGCATTGGGCCCTTTGTGGTGGGCCCCGCCGTGGAACGTAAAGTGGGCACCGGAACATTCGGACTACTGAGCGCTTCCCCCGCCCTGCGCCGCGAAGCGGATTGGTGCGTTACGCGCGGCATGTATGCCGAGACCTTCCCGACCATGGAGGCATTGGACGCACGCATCGATGCGCACACCAAGGAACTCGCTGCCTACAGCCCTGAGGCCATGGCCGAATTGAAAGCTGTCATGTGGAAAGGCACCGAGGACTGGGACACCCTCCTCATCGAACGGGCCAAGATCAGCGGTCGATTGGTGTTGAGCGACTTCACTCGCGAGGCCATCGCGCAGTTCAAGGCTGCGGTGGCGAAAGGCTAGCGCAACCGATCCGCACTACGCACCAATTCCTCGTCGGCTTTGATGGCCCGTTCTGCCAAGAACGAGAACAGCAAGGTGCCCAGCGGTAGGAAGAAGGATATGTCGTAGTGGCTTACCACAGCGGCGGCGCCATCTTCGAAATAACTTCGGATGGAATTGTCGGTGATGAAGAGGTAGGCGATGGCGGCCAGGGTGATCAAGTATGTGCCACGGATGAAGCGGATCTGGCGCGGACGGTTGCCATAGAACCCGATGAAGAGCGCCAAGGCCGCCCCGATCACGGTGAACACCACATTGAACGGCACCTTCAGTGCCACTTCTTCCACCGCTTGACCAGCAGCATTGAACAGACCACTCGTGCGGAAGATGTAACTGCCCTCGGCTGTATCGTACGTGGCCACGGGGAATACCCAGGTGCCGAAGGCCATTAATGCCGCTAGAAGAAGGAAAATGGTCTGTTTACGCTGCCACATGGTACACAGCCGGGTGTTGACCGGCGGCGCGAAACTAACGTGCGATCGTACTTGCACATGGATCGGATCCCGTATCATTGCACCGCATTCCTCGGGTACGGGGCCTGGCATGGTGCCGCTGGCTCGTCCCTCCCCTTTCGATCTTCTTCCTTACCGTTCTGAATACTGAAGCCTCTAAAGGCTTTCCACCGGACCTAAAGGGTCCATCCCCCAACCTCATCCGATCAGTCGCATGTACGACCAGACCGCACTAAGCGGCATGAAACTCTCCGAGCTGAAGGAGATCGCCCGCGGATTGAACCTGAAGAAGGCCGATACGCTCAAGAAGCAGGACCTCATCAACAAGATCCTCGAAACCCAAGCGGCCAAGGCGGATAAGCCCAAGGCCATGGGACCTTCTTTCGTTGGTGATGACGAGGCCATGACCGCGCTGGCTACGGCCGATGAAGTGGTTCCTGTGGAAGACCCCGATCCGCCTGCTCCGGTGGATGATGAGGACGACGATGAGGATGACGACGATGAAGAGGGCGAGGACGACGAGGATGACGACGAGGATGACGAGGAAACACCGGCACCCGAAGCCGTAAAGCCAGCAGAAACACCCGCACCGCCCCCAGCTGGTGGTGAGCAACGCCTGCATGATCGTCCGCGGCGCGAACGATTGCCCAACGACCACCAGCGCAACCAACAACGTGATCAGCAGCGTGGTGATCGCCCACAAGAGCTGCGCAACGAACGCGAGCCACGGATGGAACAGGACCGTCGTGAAGGCGACCGCCCACAGCAGGACCGCCGTGATCGCCAACGCAACGAACGACCGCAGAATCAGGAACGCGATCAACAACGCAACGACCGCGACCAACGCACCGATCAGCCCCGTAA
>JAEYWT010000158.1 GCA_023428865.1 Bacteroidota bacterium
TCCTGTAACCCGCGCTGCAGCCAAGTCTCTTTGCAACGCGCGGTGTAGAAGTCGATCGCGGTGCGGGTGCTTCCATCGATGGGCCAGCGACGGAAGAAACTACGTGCATACAGCAAGTGTACCTCCAGCGCACCGGGCAAGAACTTCGCGCGGTCTTCGGGCTTCGTGTTCTTCAACAGCTCGCGGTAGCCCCGATCCACATCGGCATCAAGCCACTCCACGGCGCGAGCGAGCATCTGTTCGTTGGGTCCGTCGCCGCGTGTGTCGGCGGCTTTCAACGTTTCCAAATGACCGAAGCCTGCCACGATGTGCTGGGTGATGTAGCGGCTTTCCCGCATACCGCTCCACCACGGCCAAGCTCCGTTGGGAAGTTGCATGTCCCGCAGTTTCTTCAATGCGCTCTGCTCTTCCGCAGCCATGCGTTGCATATCGAAGAAGAGTGCGACCCGTTGTTTGCGTTCGCTTTCGTCCTTCGCGTTCAAGACCCATGGTGTTTCTTCCAGCACTACGCTCTTCAGTTCTGCATTCTTCTCCAGTGCGGAGAGGAAGGCGGTCTCGCCCTTCTTGCTCCATTGCTCGAAGACCGCACGGACCTTCGGGCGCTTTTCCACGATGTCGGCCGCCAGCCGGTTGGCGTAGTAACGACTGAAGGTCTGTTCAGCGCATTCGTGCGGGAACTCCATCAGATACGGCAACGCTTGTACCGCATACCACGCTGGGTTCGGGGTGAATTCCAGTTTCAGACTGCGCTGTTGCAAGGTGGTGCTCGTGTTGTTGACGAGCTTCTCCAGCGTGAAGGTCTTCGTGCCTGCTTTGCTCACCGGCAACGGAAGGCTTTCGGTCACGAGCACCTTGTCGGTAAGCACCGGTAGCGGCCGCTCTTCGCCATCACTGACCCCATTGCCGGTGGCCACGATGCGCACGGTTACGACATCCACCACATCGGGCACCTGCACTGGCCACGCTATCGTTGCGCTCGCACCCGGAGCCGCCGTGAAGTTCTGCTCGGTGCGTTGTGGTGTGAACTGCGCGGTGATCTCCTTCCCACTGACCGGATCGAACAATGACAGGCGCACCTTGCCGTTCACCGCAGCTTCCGTGGCGTTGACCTTCGCGGTAAGTGTGATGCGATCGCCGTGGCGCAGGAAACGCGGCAGGTTGGGCACCACCATCAATGGCTTGCTCGTGGTGGCTTGTTCGGTGAATCGGGCCACCTGCAATTCCTTGGTGTGCGCAAGGCCCATCACGTTCCAGCGCGTTAATGCATCCGGCGTAGTGAAGCGTAGCACAACGCTGCCATCTCTATCAGTGAGCAGCTCTGGAAAGAAGAAGGCTGTTTCGCGGAAATCGGTTCGGATGGGTTGGGGTGCAGTGGTTCCTTGTACCGGCGCATCTTCCACTTCGGTGGGCGCGTTCATTTGCATTTCCTCAACATCTGCTGCCGCCTTGGCCAGTTCGCCGTCGGCTCTTCCGCCTGCATGCATGGGTGCGCTGGCCCGCTCACTGCGGATGGTGATACCGTCGATGTGGTAGTTAGCACTCCATCGCGAGCCGATTGCACTTGGCATCCACAACTGTGGATAGACCCGGCTCGTATCCCCAGGGAATTGCACACCCGTGTTCCACTCGTTCCCTTGTCGTACACCAAATGGTTCGCTACGTTGCCAGGCCAGTTCACTGCTGTTCATCGGCCATTGGAACATATCCCATACATGCGGTGTGAAATGATCCAGCGAGGCATCGTACATCACGGCGAGCAACTGGGCGGCTACCTTCTCCTTCTTGGCTCCTGTTATCCGCAAGCGCCATTCCTCCTTGGCTCCGGGCAACAAGTTGTCGCGAAAGCTCATCCACTCCACCTGTAGTTCTTTGTTCGTCCATGGCACATCGATCCATACGGTCTGTGTATGCGAGCGACCGCGTTCCACACAGAGGAAATGCACGGCGAACCCACCACGATCGCCCTCCAACACCGATAGTTCGATCAGCTGCTGCGTGTTGTTGAGCACGAAGCTTCGGCTCGCTGCGATACGACCATCGCGTTCCACTTCCATCAGCACACGGCCTGCGGGCAGGGCGCTGCTCAACAACAGCTCGGCCTTCTCACCGGGTTCGCAACGCACCTTCACCGCTTCCACATGGAAGGCGTTGTCCACGAAGCCCGTGTTCTGGATCGCGGTGTCGTACAACGTGACCAGCCGCGCCACCTTCACCGGAACCCCTTGCGGATCTTTTGCTTCCACTTCAATGCGGTAAAGACCGACCGTGAAGTCCTCCATTTCCTTCATCTTCAATGCACGTCCTTCGGCGCGATGTCCCTTTTGTTCGAAGGCCACTTTACGTACCGGCCAACTCATGGGGTCATCGGCCAAGTGGGTGTTGGGCAATTCGCCTTCGAGGATCCGATCGGGGCGCTCCCAGATGCGTTCGCGACGTGGGGCATCCACCGGCGGCACCACTTCCACGATACGGATGTCCATCGGCAGATCCACGGGTTCGCCGTTGAGGTTCTTCACCTGCACGGCGATACTATCCGTGGTGCCGCGATCCAATGCTTCGCCCACCAACAATTCGATATCGATGCTGCGATACGCTAAGTTGAAGTCTGTGGAAGCCGACTGCGTTTCACCGCTGATGTCCGTTCCATCCGCTGAAATGTGGAAGGTGAAGGTCGGCTCCGACTGACGTGGGAACGCACCATCGGCTTCGGCTTGGAAGGTGATCGTGAATCGACCTTGGGCATCGCACGTTGCATTGCCATTGGCCACTTCGGTACGGCGTCCCCAAGGCAATCCGCGCCATCCCCAGCCACACCACCACGGCATGCGCACACCACGATCCACGTGCCATTGCACCGTTGCACCATCCAAGGGTACACCAGCGTAACTCCTGGCCGTTCCCGTGATGGTCACAGCCTCGCCCAACTTCGGTGTGCCGGCTACCGGATCGAAGACCAGTTCGAAGGTGGGACGCTTGTATTCTTCCACCTGCACATAGGCACTGCCGTGTTCATTCTCGATGCGCATACCGCCGGTGAGCGCTCCGGTGGGTGTTCTGAATGTTCCGTGGAAGGCGCCGAAAGAATCCGTGGTCACCGCAACCGAATCGATCGGTTGGCCGTTCACATCATAGAAATAGACCAAGGAGCGAAGGCCCGCTTTCACACCCGCTTGCTGCGCCTTGCGGGAGACGACGATGCCTTTGAAGAAGAGTTCCTGACCGGGGCGATAGATGGCGCGATCGGTGAAGAAGTAGGTGGTGCGCACTTCCACCTGCGGTTCTTCGCGACGACCACCGTAATTCCACTGCTCACCGGTGCGGTACCTGTCCGCGCCCTGTTCGAAGAGGTGATACACGGGTAGGTGGTCACCGAGCACCGGGAAACGCACTCGTCCTTCGGCATCGGTGGTGCCTTCACCAGCACGCTCATGGGCACTGCGTTGTTGCCAACGATCGGAGCGTTTCCAGCGTTGCACCTTCACCCCTGCGCGTGGCACACCGGTGGTACGGTCCAGCACGATGATCTCCGCTTCCTGCCCCGATGTCCGGTGCGTTACCGCGAAGTCCGTTACCCAAAAGAAAGCATGTGCCTGTGCCCCTTGTTCGGCGCGGAACACACCTTCGCGGCCGATCACGATGGCATATTGCCCATACGGTAAGGCCGCGATCGGAAGTTCCAGCAGGTGTTCGTTCAAGTCGCCATCATCGGGTAGTTCAATGCTCCATTCCTTCAATGGCTTGAGGCCGATCAACCACTTCTCCAGTTCGTTGCGTGCGAAATCCTCATCGCCCTGTATCCGTATCAAACGCACGGCCACCTTCTTCACGTTGCGATACGTCAACGCCGCCACGAACGCTTCGTCCGCTGCGCTGGCCTCTTCCACTTGCACCCGTAGGGAAGGCGTATCCAACTCCGCTTTCAACTGCGCACATCGTTTCGCACCGAACGAGCCGGGGAAACGCGTGATGGCTTCATCACACAAGCTGCGTGCAGTGCGGTTCTCCCACTTCCACGTTTGTCCTTCCAACCGCACGTACTTCATGCCCTGCTGGCGGTGCCACGAAGCCACGGCATGGGTCACCTCGGCCCAACTGGCATCATCGGGAACGCGGCTGCGCAAGATGTTCAGGGCTTCCAGGTGCAGGGAGTCTCGGTCCGGTAGCGTACTGTGTTCGTGTACATACGCCAACCGTTGCAGGGTCGAATCCACGAGGG
>JAEYWT010000231.1 GCA_023428865.1 Bacteroidota bacterium
TTTGGCAATATGGCGGCTGAAGTGCTACTATGAAACATTTGTGCAAGGTTCAACAGCAGTATTTCTATTGAACGTTTGTGGTAAAAAACCGCCACATCGCCAAGCCGAGAACCGTTAAACTCACAACTGAGTCCCACCTCCCCCCGGTGCTGACGAATACAAATATATTTATATCCCTTGCTCTGCTCTTCGGAGCATGTACAGTACCAGAAGAAGCGGCCAACGAAGAGAAGGTCACAGCCAATGAGGTAAAGAATCGGAAACAAATATGTTTCAATCATTCGCTACTCGTTCTTGACTCCTCAACTTATGCTGCCGCTGTTAACTCAGCTTTTTTGACCCAGTTCGCATTCTCTCACGAAAAGCAGCTTCCAGGTTATAAGGGGCTCTATTTGATCGGCGCTACTACGTACTTAGAAATATTCCATCCGAAGAGCGTGGCTGGGGAAGAATTGAAGGCAGGTGAGTTCCGGATCTTCCTGGCATCGCTGAAGGCAAATCATCTGAAAAAATTTGAATGGACAAAAAATGAACCTATCGTGTATGAGTCCGATGATGAATACAACTACTTGTCCTTGATGATCAACGACTCCACCACTCCGATAACCACGTGGGAAATGAAAAAAGAACAATATGAAAGCTGGACTAAGAAGGAGTTCCACGATTCGATAGCCTATCTGCCAGGTGATTACAATAGCCCACAAGAATCTGATTCATCCGCGAACTATTGGATGAAAGATCTGGTCGGAATAGGTTTGAGCCTTTCTGCTCCAGACAGTTCAACGATCATAAACTACCTCAAGGTGATCGGCTTCGACCAACGATCCACAACGCAGGATGGGCTTCGGTTCTCGGATGGAGACCAATTCTTCGAACTTCATTTGACGAAGAACAGGACTTCGCCAACGATCGATCGGTACTACATCGAACTGAACAAACCCGTGACCGCCAAAACCGAATTTTTATGTACGTCTAGGATCGAGTGCGCTGGTACCGAAGCGATCTGGTATTTTGAATGAGACGATAGCGACCGTAGCACCCCAGAGCCAGCAGTACGGAGGCCACCATCGGGTGTGGGAAAGGCGGGTGAAAACTCCCCCATGGGCTTGTTTTTCCGGTTCGGCGCTCCCACCTTCGCCACCGCTGCGGGTACGATCCTGTGGCCCTGGTCATGAGCAAGAAAGAGAGCATTGAATGGGTAGCGGTGGAAGAGATCGTGCTGGGCACCAACCCCCGCACGGTGAAACCGAGCAAGGACCGTGTGGCGGAATATGCCCGCAGCATTGCGCTGTACGGCATCCTGGTGCCGTTGATCGCCGATAAGAAGGCCGATGGCTACCATTTGCAGGCCGGTTACACCCGCTTGGCGGCCGTGGCCGCGCTGAAAGCCGATAAGGCCCTTACGGCCTTGGCCCAGCTGAACAATGTGGACCTGGACCGGGTGCCGGTGCGCATCTACCAAGGCGATGAGAAAGGCCGGCTGATGCTGCCGATCATCGAGAACAACTTCCACGATGTGATGAACGAAGTGGACGTGGCCGCGCAGGTGAAGCAACTGCTGGAGGCCGGTGAAGATACCAAGACCTTGGAAGACTTTTTCGGAAAGCCGCGTTTCACCCTGTTGCTGAGCGTATTGGCCTTACCGAGCGAGGTACAGGAATTGATCAAGAGCGACCGCATCAAGGCCAGCACAGCGGTGAAGTTCGCCAAGGAGATACCCGAGCCGAACAAACTGCTGAAAGCCCTGAACAAAGCCACCGACAAGGTGGAAGAGCTGTACAAGAGCGGCAAGCGCAAGAACAAGCGCATCACCGAAGGGGTGCTAAAGGGCAAACAAACGCCCATGAAGGTGGTGAACGATGTGGCCACCGAGCTGAAGCGGAGCAAGTTGAAAGGTGGCGAGCTGCTGCTGAACTTCCTGCACGGCCTGCAAAGCGGCATGGACAGTGCAGCCTTGTTGGAAGCCCTGGCCAGCGGCACGGACATTCCCGCCCCACCGGTGAAGAAGCGCGGTCGCAAGAAGAAAGCGACCAAGGAGATCGAGGCGAAAACGACGGCAAAGGCCTAGGACAAGTTCAGTCCCTAAGCAATGGCATTCCCGGTGCGACCAGCCTGGGAAAGGGCGGTTCGGGTGGCCACGGTGCGGAGGATCTCTTTCAGTGTGCCGAAGAGCATGGGTTTGCCCACGTGGCGATCGAAGCCCGCATTGGCGGCACGGAGCAGGTCGGAGGGTTCATCGCGCCCGGTAACGGCCACGATGAACGAGCGCGCACCCCAATCGCTCTGGCGCATCTCTTTGCACACGTCGTAGCCGGAAAGGTCGGGCAGGCCGATATCGAGGAAGACCACATCGGGTCTTAGGGCCGAAGCTTTCTGGAACGCTTCTTTGGCGTTGTAGGCGGCCTGCACATCGTAGCCCAAGCGTTTCAGCAGCAGGGAAAGGGTCAAGGCCACATCCGCACCATCGTCCACCACCAGCGCCCGCACGGGTGCCGGCTTGGTGGCCTTCTTCACTTGCATTGGCTTTTCCATGGTTCCTAAGGCTTTCCTAGGGGGATCCAAGGAGCGTGCCGCACACGGGAGAAATGCGCTAGACATGTTGGTACACATGGGTTCCATGGGTAATAGCGGTTCTTTTGGACGGCACCTTCACGCGTGGTCGGATGTTGAATTTCCGCCCCGGCTTGTGGTCTCGGGGCGCGGTGGGTCGCTGCACGGGCAGCGGTGTTCCGAAGGCACGGGCACTGCTATCTTACCGCCATGCTTCCTGTCGAAATACTTGTCGCCGGTGAGCGGTTGCTTCTGCATCCGCACCGCGCCATCTATTGGAAGCGGCTGAACTGGCTGATCGTAAGCGACCTTCACTTGGGTAAAGCAGCGCATTTCCGCAAAGGAGGTGTGGCCCTGCCGGAAGGGCACGATATCGCCACCCTGGAACGGCTTGATGGTCTGCTGGAGAACTTCACCCCGGAGCGCCTGTTGATCCTGGGCGACCTGTTCCACAGCAGCCACAACCAAAGCTGGGAGTTGTTCACCACTTGGGCATCGTACAAGCAGAGTCGGCTGCACCTGGTGCAAGGCAACCACGACATCCTGGCTGACCGCCGCTACACGGAAGCCGGTCTGGAACTGTGCCACGATACGTTGGAGGAAGGGCCATTCGTCTTCACCCATGAGCCTGTAGCACGGCCTGGCTGTTACGTGATCGGTGGGCATATCCACCCCGGTGTGGTGTTGAGTGGTCAGGGTCGCCAACGCTTGCGCCTACCCTGCTTCGCCTTTGGCCCAAGTGTGGGCTTACTACCGGCGTTCGGCACGAACACGGGCACCTTCACCTTGGAACCCGATGCCACACACCGCATTTACGCCACCACGGACCGCGCCGTGCTGGATGTAAGCGTGGCCTTTGCCGGAAGGCAGACACCGCAGCCGAGGAAATAGCTGATGGATCACCGCCAGGAGCGCTAAGACAACTGGTCCCGAAATGGAATGATCCTACTTGGCTCATGGTAAGCGTTGCGCTCTTTGACCAGTATGGAAGAACAACCCGGCCCGAAATTTGATCTTCGTTGCCGCGTTCCACTACCACCTCCATGCACCGTCTACTTCGCTGGCTACCGGCGCTCGTTGTTCTTCCTATTGCGCTGGTCGCCTTTCTCCCGAAGGAGCCTGAACCTGTTGTGATACCAAGCGTTTTCCGCTGGCGCAACAGCTCCTGGCTGGAAGGTGGCGAAGCCCAGGCGATCCAATTCAGCGGTGTGCAGCGTGTGTACATGAAGCTGCTGGACATCGACTGGAACTCGGCGCATGGGGCGCATCCGGTCTCCACGGTCAACGTACCCTACCAATGGCGCACCTCGTATGGTAGCGCGGGCTATTGGACGGACCGGGTGGAGTTGGTACCGTGCATCTACATCACCAACAACACCTTCCTGAAGATCGGCGATGCGGAGGTGAAGGAACTGGCCAGCAACTTGCTGCGCAAGCTGCGCATGGAGTGTGCGGGCACGATCAACGGTGTGATGCTGGATTGTGATTGGAGCGCGAAGACCAAGGCGAAATTCTTCCGGCTCACGCGCATCATGAACGACAGCTTGGACGTACCGTTGACGGCCACCATCCGCCTGCACCAATACGCGCAGCCGAGCAAGACCGGTGTACCACCAGCTGATCGAGGCATGTTGATGCCGTACAACGTGGGCACCATCACCGCGCCGGGCACCACGAACTCCATCTTCGATCGTGCCACGGCTGAACCCTATTTCAAGAACCGCGAACCGTATCCGCTGCCGCTGGATATCGGCTTGCCGGCATTCTCGTGGGGCGTGCAGTTCCGCAAGGGCGCCTTCGTGGGCATTCTACAAGAAGCGCAGGTGAATGATGCGATGAACGCCGGGTTGTTGCGTGGTGAGACGCGTGGAGCCCTTCAGGTCGTGAACGAGGACAACGACCGCCTGCCGGGCTTGCACCTCGGTGATGTGATCCGTGTAGAGAGCATAACGCCTGCAGTGATCAATGAAGTGATCGCCATGGCCCGTACCGCGGTGAACAGTGACACGCTTTCGGTGGTCTACTTCGAGGCCGGCGCTAGCACGTTCCAGCGCATGACGGCGGATGAAGTGCGCAAGGGATGGCAGGGTTTCGGCACGATACGGACCGGAGGCTACTTCGATGGTGAACGCGCTGCGGCTGTTGAAGAGGTTTTGGTTGACAGCGCCGCGCAGGAGACCTGGATGGCCGCAGACACCACGGTAACCGTTGCACCGACCGACAGTACCGACCGATGAAACGAGCGCTCTTCATCCTGCTAGCACTTAGCCTGCAACCGGTGCGGTTGAACAGTTGCGGCTGGGACCTGTCATCGGAATCGTACCGCTTTTGGTTGTTGCAACCGGAGTTGGCCGATGCCCGTCCGCTGCATGCGTTCTACTTCACCACGGATCTGTTGAACGTTCCGGACTACGACGAGATCATCCAATTGCCTTATGCCACGAACCTGCGCGAATGGCATGCGGTGATCGGCCCTGATGTGCCAGACGAGGCCATCCTACACGTGCTCTACGGCATGGACCTGGATGCCTTCGAGAAGGATCAGGACTCGCTCTTCCGCAGCAACGCTTTCCTAGTGCGCTTGAAGCAACTGAAGAGCGGTTGGCCTGCGTACATCGCCTACGCCAAACGTTGCGAGAAACTGGTGAACAGTGATGACCCGTGGGGTTTCATCGCGCACGATGGCAATGGCATACGCAAGGCGTGGGGTGAAGGTGTGAAGCAGTTGAAGCGTGCGAAGCATCCGCAGTTGCGTGCGCGGCTCGCTTACCAGTTGGTGCGCTTGGCGCATTACGCACACGACCCTGAGCGGCCCGACCTGCCCGTACGTGCGATCTACGAAAAGCACTTGGCTCCCTTGCGTGGCACCACGTGGATGGAAGGCTCGGCCGCATTCTACCTGGCGAACATGCTGCCCTCGCCGCAGCGCGAACTCGCTTTTGCCGATTGTTTCGACCGCGCCACGGACAAGCAGTTCCGCATGGTGCAGCTCTTCTCCGACCCAGAGATGGAATGTTACCGGCTGCTGGCCACGAGCGAAAAGCAACGCGCCACCTTGTTGGTGATGCGCGACCTGCAGCACCCTGGCCGCGCGTTGGAGGACCTGGAACGTATCGCCACACATGATCCGGGCAACGCGTATTTGCCCTTGCTGCTCACGCGCGAAGTGAACAAGTTGGAAGACTGGTTGCTGACACCGGAACTCACGGACTACGCCGCTGCCATCAACCAATGGAACGAGCGTGAAGAAGGAGTTTCACCCGAAGACGTGTTGCGCACGGACTTGAAATACCTGCGAAAGGTGCAGGCCTTCATCCGCAGCATCGCCCAACAGGTCACCACCAAGGATCGACGTCTGCTTCGGTTGCTGGATGGTCACTTGAGCTACGTAGCAGGTGAACATGAGGCATGCAGGCACATGCTGGCCACCTTGGCCGAGGATACCAATGCCACAGCCGCCATCCGCGTGCAGGCGCGGCTGGATGTGTTGCTCGCCGGAATCATGGCCACGAAGCAGCTCACCGATGCCACCCGTGCCGATGTGCTCGCCTTGGTAGAACTGGTGAACGAGTCGCCCGAATTGGCGCATGACCGCAGCACCATCTTAGGTCAGTTGCACCTCTACCTGGGCAAGAAACTGCTGGCGCGCGGGCTAAAGGTGGAAGGTCTCTTTCTGCTGGCGCGTACCAACCGATCCTTCGGCGACATGCTACCATCCTACTGGAGCAAGAACGCACGCCATATCGCCTTCGAGACCGCCGGACCAGCGGACTATGACCGCTTGATCGCCCTGTTGGAAAAGCCGGACAAGACACCCTTCGAGCGTTACCTCACCGCCACCGATGAACGCCCGGATGGCTGGGAGAATACCGAGGAACAGTTGCGCCAAACCAGCTTGACGCGTGACAAACTGCTCGACTACAAAGCGATGTGGTACCTGCGCGAGAACCGCTTGGAAGAGGCCGCCACCACCTATCGAATGGTACACCCGGACTATTGGAGCAACTACGAGATCAGCCTGTTCCAAGACGACGACCCCTTCGTGGTGAACATCGAAGATCCACACAATTACCACAAGACCGACAGCGTACGCTACACTCGCCTCAGCATCGTGGAACGCATGGTGGCCTTGAAGAAAGAAGCCGCTAGCAACCCGAAGAAACGCGCGTTGAACAACTACCTGCTCGGCAACGCCTATTTCAACATGACCTGGTACGGCAAATACTGGGGTCTATCGCGGATCGCATGGAGCATCCACGACATGAGCGGTTGGTCTGAACCGGAGTACAACACCCCAGGCGACGATGATTACTTCGGCTGTGCCCGGGCCAAGGAGCATTACCTGGCCGCCATGGAAGCCGCCACCGATCCTGTGTTGAAAGCCATGGCGTGCATGATGGCCGAGCAGTGCGAATACAACTGGGGCGAATACCAGCGCTGGGATGACCCCATAGGCCCGGAGCCGCCCTATTTGGACCAACTCACCGATGCGAAGAGCCAGCAGGCGTACCGTGACATCATCGAGTGCAGGCATTACGCGGACTTTGTGCGGCGGTATCGGTAGGTGG
>JAEYWT010000317.1 GCA_023428865.1 Bacteroidota bacterium
GGAACAGCTCCCAGTTGATCTCCTCCAGGCTATAGCGGTCGGTAAGGCGCCCCAGCTCCATGGTCATGGCCTGGTCGAAGCGCACCACATACAGCTTGGCGATCAGCGGCACGTTCAGGTTGTCGCGATACAAGCCTTCGGCAATGCCCTTCTCCATGTTGGCGGCTACCATGGCCACCCCTTCCACCTGCTTGCCTTGGTCCATGATACGACACGCATCCGGGTGGTATTTGGCCAGATCGAAATGCAGGCTCGGATGAATCTTGTTGGATTCCCCGCCGATGAACTGTGCGATGGCGTACATCTCATCGATCGCATTCAACCCTTGCGCCTGGATGCTCTGGATATGCTCGTGGAAACGGCAGCTGGTGTTCAAGAGCACCCGGGTTACCAGGTCGTTCTTGTCCTTCACATAGAGGTACAGCGTCTTCTTGCTGATGCCCAGCTCCCGCGCGATGTCGTCCATCGTAACACTGCGGATGCCCTTGGTCCAGAAGATCCGGCCAGCATCACAAACGATACGATGGCCACGCTCATCCAGCGGTAGCAAGGCTTCCGGCAGGTTCTGTTGCGTTGGTTCGGCGGCCATGGGTCCTACGCCCGTGTGGTTACGGGGCGCAAAACTAGATCGCGGAATGTCACCCGGAAACGTTCGGACACAAAAAATGTTTCCTGTGTGATGAGCGGTGCAGCAATGAGGATGAACGGCAACGACCGACCGTTGCGTAGCTTCCTTCAATACGTGCCTGGCACATCCTCATCCACCACGATGATGATATCCGCCTGGCCCAACGAACCGGCATCCAACTTGCGCACATCGGGTTGCGCCACCATGGCGATGGTGATCCGCTTCAGCTCCGGCCGCAAGCGTTGCAAATACCAATTGATGCCCTCGTAGTAGTCGCTATGGAAGCTTCCGTTATAGTGGATCAAGCGCGCTCCGGGCCGGAAGCCATCGGCGATGCTCTGGGCCATGGTGGCATCCTTCAGTGCCTGCGCTTTCACCATGTTCGGTGTGCCGTGGTCGCCCATCATGGTAAGCATGTGTTGGTAACGCGGCAGCTGTGGGTCGAAGGCGATGGGTAGCGGTGCTATCCACGCACGTTCCGTATCCGGCACGGTGTCCAGCGCCTCGAAGCCACCCTTGTTCACGGCACGGGCATAGCGGCGCGGCACATTCGAAGCAATGAACGCCGACCCCTTTTCCTTGGCCAGGTCCACCAGGGGTTTGTAGTCGCTCTTGTGGTTCTTCCATAGCCGGGCTAGCGTATCGAAGGCCGCCTGGTCGATCTCGCCGCGCAAGTACCGATCCAAGGTGGCCTGATCATCGCGCTCGATCATTTCCGCCGCCAAGATCAACGGCCCGTTAGCTAACAGTTCGCGTGTCACTTCCAACTGCAACCAATGACCGATCGCATTGTCGTGCAGTTCGCCGAAGAGGATGATGTCCGCTTGTTGCAGCTGCTTCAGCAGGTTCTTGTGCGCAAGCGGTTTCCCATTTCCAGTGAAGAGGGCGTAAGCAGGAAGGACTTGTGCCAACGCGTGCATGCCGGTGAGCGCGACAGCAGTGGAGAGAACGAGGGACCGGAGGAACATGGCGCAAAGGAACGGACCATCCATAGAAAGGTGGTCTGTGTTCCCGAACTTCGCGCATGGCCTACCAAGACCACCTCACCCGGCAGATCGAATCAGTTCGGCATGGTGCTGCGGCGTTTACTGAGCGGTCTTACTGGATCTACCGGTACGCAAGAGGCCGCTTCTGCAACGCAGGTTGAACAGGCGTTGGACGAAGCCTTGGACTTACCTCATGGCACGTTGGTCACCCTTTCACCGGAAGCACTTATCGCCCTGCTGCGAACGCGGCCCGAATGCAGTGAATTGAACATGGACCTACTGGCCGACCTGTATTCGTACTTGGCTGAAGATCCTCACAACGCCACCCGATCAAGTCATTATCGGCAGATCGCACGGAACATATTGGAACACCTCAATGCCACCAGCAACACCTTTGATCCGGAACGCCATGGCAAGGTGGCGCGGCTGAAAGAACAGGGCTGAAGGCGCGCGCCTTCAACGCAGTGGAACCACGCGGGTGCGCATCCAAGCCACGATGCCGTCCACGTCCAACTGGCCGGTGGCGACGAGGATCACCATGTCGTAGCGATCATCTTCACCAGCTTCAATATCCAGATCGGCATCTTGTAGGATCAACCGGGCGAGCGCATAACCCGTTCGCTAATTCCCATCCAGGAAAGGGTGCCCGGTGATAATGCCGTGCATGACAGCGGCCGCCTTCTCCTGCGGCGTCGGGAACAGGTCTTGGCCTGCGAACGTGGCGAAGGGCCTGTTCAGGGAGGCATCCAATATTCCTTCGTCGCGCACACCATCGGCACCGCCGAAACGCCGCACCAGTTCGGCATGGTAGTACAGCGCTTCTGCACGTGCGATCATTGCGCCAAGCGATGCAGCAGATTCTTGTCCTCCTCGATATTCTTCAGAAAGCGGGACATCCGCCCCATGGTGGTCCCCTCCGCCTGTGCCAGCTCCTCAATGGCCTCCAACACACGTTGCAGCATCTCTGCGGGGGCTTGGTCCGGAATGGCTTGGATGCGATCGATCATCGCCTGTTTGAGTTCCTTGGTGCTCATGGTCCACCAAATCTACGACGATCCCGAGCGCAACCCCGTCAATGGAGCATCCACACATCGCCGCGCCTTCGTTCCTTTGCGGCCGAAGAGTTGAAGAGTGACAGGGTGTAAGCCCACGCACGCGTTCACCCTTGCACAGTTGAGCCTCGCACTTTTGCACTCCTATGACCTCCATCAAACACGTCCTCGACGACACCGCCCTCACCAACACTACCGTTACCGTGGCCGGTTGGGTGCGCACCTTCCGCAACGACCGTTTCATCGCGCTCAACGACGGTAGCACCATCCTCAACCTGCAATGCGTGATCGATCAGGAGCAGGTGGATGCCGCCACGCGCGCCCGCTTCACCACCAGCGCCGCGGTGAAATGCACCGGCACGATCGTGGAGAGCAAAGGCAGCGGCCAGCGTGTGGAAATGCAAGTGACCGCCGTGGAAGTATTGGGTGATAGTGATGCGGAAGCCTATCCCATCCAGCCCAAGAAGCACAGCCTGGAGTTCCTGCGCGAGAAGGCGCATCTGCGTTTCCGCACCAACACCTACAGCGCGATCTTCCGCATGCGCCACCAGGTGAGCTTCGGCATCCACGAGTACTTCGATAGCCTTGGCTACAACTACTTCCACAGCCCCATCATCACCGCCAGCGATGCAGAGGGTGCGGGAGAGATGTTCCGTGTAAGTACGCTTGATCCGAAGAACCCACCGGTGAACGAGGACGGCAACGTGGATTGGAAGGAGGACTTCTTCGGTGCCGAATCAC
>JAEYWT010000332.1 GCA_023428865.1 Bacteroidota bacterium
TGGGGCGATGCTGATCCTAACGCGGTCTATACGTACAGCGACGTATCGAGCGGTGTGGGTGCCAACTTCCATTGGAAAGGCAACAGTGAGATGGGCGAAGGCCGAATGACCATTTTGGAGAGCAAGCCGAACGAATATGTGAAGGTAGACCTCGAGTTCATCGAGCCGTTCGCGGGCAAGGCCATTACCGAATATGTGCTGGCACCCGAAGGCGCACATACGAAGCTTACGCATCGCATGTCCAGTGAGCACAACTTCTTCAGTCGGATCATGTGTATGTTCATGGATGTGGACAAGATGATCGGCGAGAAGTTCGAAGAAGGGATGCGCCGGATGAACAAGGTGCTGCCTGCCTTGGTGCCTGCTCCTGAGCCTTCTACCGAAGTAACAGCCGATGGCCCTATTGCTCAGTGAAGCGCTCAACTTGACCGCCCATGCAACACCCGCAGACCGCAACTGACACCTTGATACTCGGGCCGCGCGAAGGCCGTACCTATGATTGCGGCCCCATGACCGCCGTGTTCAAAGCCGACGAGAATGAGACGAATGCACGGTACAGCATCTCGGAATGGTATCTGGAACCGAACTCAGGCGGTCCGGGCGCGCACTTGCATGAGGAGAACGACGAGGTCTTCTACGTGATCGAAGGCACCGTCTCTTTCCTTGTTGGTGATAAATGGGTGGACGCCGTTCGCGGGACTTTCCTGCGTATTCCCGCGAACACCATGCACGATTTCGCGAACCGCACGGATCGACCGGCCGCCGCGCTGAACTTCTTCATTCCTGGTGGGTTCGAGCGGATCATGCCCAGCATCGTAAAATGGTTCGCGGAGAACAAATGAGAACGACCATGTCCCAGACATCCATCAAGTACATGCACAACATGGGCATCGTGGTCGCGTCGCTTGACAACGCCTTCAGGTTCTTCACTGTGCTCGGCCTAACCTTGGAAGGGCGAGGCTTGGTGGAAGGGGAGTGGGCCGGGCGTGTGACAGGTCTTGGTGACCAGAGCGTGGAGATCGCCATGATGGTGACACCGGATGGCCACAGCCGACTGGAGATCTGCCAATACCATCGGCCAGCAATGATCTCGGACCACCGCACCGCTCCGGTGAACGCCTACGGTTACCTGCGCATCATGTTCAATGTAGAGAACCTTGATGGCATGGTGGCGAAGCTGAAAGGGCACGGCGCCGAGCTCGTGGGCGAGATCATGCAGTACGAAAACATGTACCGGCTCTGCTACATCCGCGGCTGCGAAGGCCTGTTGATCGGATTGGCGGAGAACCTCAATGGCGAATAACAAGCATCGTAAGAGCGGCGAATTCGCCGCACCGATGAATCCCCCACACCAATGCCTACCCGGATCTTCGTCAACATGCAAGTAAAGGATCTGCAACGCAGCATGGCGTTCTACAAGGCCATCGGCTGGAAATTCAACAAAGCCTTCACCAATGATGACGCGGCGTGCCTCGTGATCAGCGACACGATCTACGCCATGTTGCACACCGCTAGGAGCATCCGTCGTTTCCTACCCAAAGGCCGCAAGATGATCGATACCACCAAGCAGACCGAAGTACTCCTCGCCGTGAGTGTGGACACGCGCAGGAAAGTGGATGCGATGCGCGCCAAAGCGATCAAAGCCGGAGGCAGCGCGGTACGTCCGGCGGAAGACCACGGATGGATGTACGGCCATACGTTCAGCGACCCCGATGGCCATATTTGGGAACTGCTGTGGATCGATGCGAAAGCAGCCAAAGGTTGAACCCATGGCATGGTACAGCACCCAGCGCACCTGCCCAAACGGGCATCGTTTCGTGAAAACGAGCGATTGTCCGACCTGTCCGCAGTGCGAGGCCGATCGTGCTCCGAAGAATGGATGGCTGGCGAAACTCGTCGCACCGGCGCGAAGGGCGCTGGAGCAAGCGGGCATCAGCACATTGGAGGAGTTGGCGCAACGGAGCGAGAAGGACTTATTGGCGTTGCACGGGTTCGGCAAGGCCTCCCTTCCGTTCCTTCGGAAGGCGTTGAATGATGCCGGACTTCAGTTCACCACGAAGATCAAGACCATGCGCGACACAACTGAAAAACCAACGAACACCGACGCCTACCTGAAGCAACTGCCCACTGACCAACGCAAGGCGCTGGAGACATTGCGCAAACAGATCCTCGCTACTGCACCTGCTTGCACGGAACACTTCGGTTACGGACTTCCCGGCTTCAAGTACAACAGCCATCCGATGCTCTATCTCGGTGCGGCGAAGAAGCACGTAGCACTTTATGGATCGGTGCCATCGGGCTTCAAGGACCGATTGAAGGAATTTACCGTGAGCAAGGGAACCATCCAATTCACACCAGAAAAGCCATTGCCCGCAGCCCTGGTGAAGGACATCGTGAAGATGAAGATGGCGGAGATCGAGGTACGGTGGCCGATGGTGGTGAAGAAGAATGCCACCAAGAAGACCAGTGCGAAGAAGGCTCTGTCCAAAAAAGCGACGAAGAAGAAATGAAGGAAAGGGAAGTGCATACCAATCGAGTGATCAACGCCCCATGCGAACGCGTCTTCGCTGCCTGGACCGATCCCGAACAACTGGCACGCTGGTGGGGACCGAACGGATTCACAAGCACCTTTCATCGCTTCGAACTGAAGTCCGAAGGCATCTGGGACTTCACCATGCACGGACCGCCCGGAGACTTCAACAACACCTGCGTCTTCAAACGGATCGAAGCACCCGGATACCTCGAGTTCGACCACCTGAAGGAGATGCACTTCTACAAGGCGATGGTGACATTGACCGAGGTACCTGACGGAACGCAGGTGGATTGGATCATGCGATTCGACACCGCTGGAGACCTCGCGCCGATCCGCGGATTCATCGCCAAGGCGAACGAGGAGAACATGGACAAACTACAATCAATTTGTACGGGCCGATCATGATAGGCCCCAACGATCACAAGCGCGTGATGACGCGCCCAAACCAATAACCACATGAAAAAGCTCAACATCACCTACTGGATCGTCACCGCGCTCTTCAGCACGTTCATGCTCTTCTCCTCCTTTGGCGGCATTACGCTGATGCCCGAAGCCGTAGCCATGCTGCACGACCACCTGGGCTATCCGCTGTAC
>JAEYWT010000356.1 GCA_023428865.1 Bacteroidota bacterium
GTGTGGTGTTCGCCGGGGAGGTGGTGGAGACAGGCGCAGACGTGACCAAATACAAGAAAGGCGACCGCCTCTTCGGCTGGACGAGCATCATGGGGCTGGGCGGCCACGCGGAGTACATCGCGCTGAAGGAGAACGGCGCCTTCGCCCGCATGCCGGATGCCATGTCCTATACCGAGGCCGCCGTCATCCCCTTCGGCTTCGGTACCGCGCTGTACTTCCTGCGCAAGGCCAAGGTGGACAAGGGGCAACGCGTGCTCATCTACGGCGCCTCGGGTGCGGTGGGCAGCGCGGCCGTCCAGTTGGCGAAGCACCTTGGCGCGGAGGTGACCGGCGTGTGCAGCACCCGCAACATGGAACTGGTGCGCTCGCTCGGTGCCACGGAAGTGCTGGACTACACCAAGGACGACCTTGCCGCGCATCGCGATCGCTTCGATGTGGTCTTCGACACCGTGGGCAAGCTGCCGTTCAAGCAATGTCTGAAGCTGGTGCGGTCCGACGGCAAGTTGGTGCTGGGTTCCGACCTGCCTGCCGACATGCTGAAGCGCGCCTTCAGCGGCAAGGACGGCAGGAAGGTGAGTGTGATCAGCGGAACGGCGGCTGAGAGCGCGGAGGACATGCAGATCCTTGCAGGCCTCTGGGAAAGGAAGGAGATCCGCCCGGTGATCGACAGCACCTTCCCTCTGGCACGCATCCAGGAGGCGCACGCGCGGGCGGAGAGCGGCCGGAAAGTGGGGAGCGTGGTGATCACGCTCCCCTGAACCGATCCGAGGCCATCCGGCATCTACCGCCAGCCCCCGCCCAGCGCACGGTACATGTCGACCATCGCGTTCATCTGCCGCTTGCGCGTCTCCACCAGCTCCACCTTCGACTCCAGGGCATCACGCTGTGTGAGCAGCACCTCCATGTAATCGGCCCGCGCGGAGCGGAAGAGGTTGGTGGAGATGGTCACTCGCCTTCTTCAACAACCCTGGATACTCGTGGGCTGAAGAACATGACCAAGGTATGCACGTAGGGAAACACCAACAGTACGATCCAGATCGCTATGCTCCTATGTACCCACGCGTAGAAGAGGTTCACTGAGTAGATGACAGTGCAGAAAAGGATGCATGCCAACGCCGACCAGGCTGGCAACTGTTCATCCGAATAGCGCGTCACGTGGTCCTTCTTCAATTGCCTGACCCTTTTGTGTCTCGCCCGTGCGTTCTCACCTCGTTCCGGCAAGAACTCGAGCAGCATCAGTGCGTTCTGCATCATGTAGAAACTGGACACCCCAAGGAGTGCATAGTTCATAACGATCATGAAAATGTGTGCGGTCTCCTGGGCATGCTCGATATGACCCAGTTGCGCAACCCTCACAATGTTGTCAATTGCCAGGACCAGGAGGACGCAGCTGCTCCATAGGCTCAGCCAAAGGCGGTTCGTATCGGACAGTGGGATAGGAAGTATGGCATTGATGACCACATACAACGTGCACAGGGTCACAAGCACGTACACGATGGACATGAAAATACCCGGGCTGGAACCAGCATTGACATCGATCAGCCAATAAGCGAATGCAAGGGCCTGCAGCAGGCTGATGCCTTCATGCAATTGAGCCATGATCTCATGGCGGTGAGCGATCGCGGCGAACAGCGCGAACAATCCGCAAAAAACATAGGGCCACACCGCAATGTGTGCTTCAAGGTCGTAGGGGCTCTCATTCTTGCCTGGCAGGAAAGCGAAGAAGCTCGCTCCATAGGCACCAAGTAAAGTCCATCGGACCGTGTGCCATCGACCGGAGATGCGCCGGTACTCCAACATCGCCCCCGCAAGGAAGGCCAGTATGCTCACTGGGAGCAAGACGCGCTGTGCTTCGCTTGCTTCAAGAAAGATGGCAACTGTAGGCACTGCCAGGACCAAGACGAAGATGAAAAAGGCGAAGAGGTCGTTGCCCTCCACTTTCTTCTTCCTCCCTCTCTGTTTCCGCCGTGATCGCATTCCACTCGAAAAGTAGTGGAATGCCAGGACGTACTGATGTCACACGCACAATGATGGATCCAGAAGCAAACGGCGCAACCTAACGCCACCCGCCACCCAACGCCTGGTACACGTCCACCATGGCATTGAGCTGCTTCCGGTGCGTCTCCACCAGCTCGAAGCGCGACTCCAGCGCATCGCGTTGGGTGAGCAGCACCTCCATGTAATCGGCGCGTGCACTGCGGAACAGGTTCGAAGAGATGGTGATGGAGCTGCTGAGCGCCTCCACCTGCTGCTTCTGTAGATCGTAGCTGTCGCGCAGGTTGCGCAGGTTGGAGAGCTGGTTCACCACCTCCACATAGGCGTTGAGCACCGTTCGCTCGTAGTCGTACACCGCCTGCAACTGACGTGCGTTGGCGCTGGCGTATGCGGCCTTGATCGCGTTCCGGTTCACGAGCGGGGCCACCAGATCACCGGCCACGTTGTAGAGCAAGGACGCCGGTGTTTCGGTGAGCAACGATGTGTCGAACGCGTTGAGCCCGGCACCTGCGGTGAGGCGCACCGATGGATAGAAGTTCGCCTTGGCCGCCTTCACGTCCAGCTTGGCGGCGCTGAGTTCCAGTTCCGCCCGGCGGATGTCAGGCCGATAGGTGAGCAGTTGCGCCGGCACCCCCGCGTAGATGCTGTCGGGCATCAGGGTGGAGAAGGCTGCGGAGCTGCGCGCCACGGGTTGCGGATAACGACCGACAAGAAAGTTGATGCGGTTCTCCGTTTCGGTGATGCGCTGCAGGATGTCGAACTGCAGGCTTCGGTTCTTCAGCACCTCGGCCTCGAACCGGCGCACGGCCAGCTCGGTGACCTTCGCCGCCAGCTTCTCTTGCTTAACGATGCCCAGCGCGTCCTGCTGGATGGCGATGTTGTTGCGGAGGATCTCCAGCTGGTTGTCCAGCGCCATCAGCTCGTAGTAGCTATTGGCGATCTCGGCCACGAGGTTGGTCACCATGAAGTTCCGCCCCTCGGTGGTGGCGAGGTAGCGCATCACGGCCGCCTTCTTCGCATTGCGCAACTTCTTCCAGATGTCCAGCTCCCACGAGAGTCGCGCCCCCACCATGAAGTCGGGCAGCGGCTCGGGAAAGGCCTTCTCCTCGTGGATCGGCAGGTTGTGTTCCACCACCCCGTTGCGCGTGTACTCACCGACCTTCTCCGTACCCGCTCCGGCCACGATGCCGATGAAAGGCAGGTATTCTCCCTTGCGCGCGCGGACCTCGTTCTTCGCCATCGCCACTTCCTGCAGCACGATGTTCAGCTCTTGGTTGTTGGCCAGTGCGCTGTCGATCAGTGCGCACAGGTTCGCATCGGTGAAGAAGCTGCGCCACGGCACCGCGGCGGCATCCGTGGTGTCGGTCGTACCTGCGTAGGTGTCCGGTGCGCTCTTCCGCGCTTCGCGCACTTTCAGCGCAGGCACACAGGAGCTGATGATCAATGCGAGCGATAGTACCGCGATGATCGGATGGTTCGAACGGATCATGGTTCCGGTGGACATCAGTCCTTCTTTCGTTTCAACAATTCCTTCAGGCGCTTCCGCATGTCGCGCAGCTCCTCCTTCGCGCTGCCGCCTTCCTCGGCGTTGCGCACGAACTCCTCAGAAACGGGTTCATCCCGCTCCTCCTTCAACAGCTTACGCCCTTTGATCAGGTTCGCGAACACGTAGTAGAGACCGGGGATCACCAGCACGCCGACGAGCGTACCCACGAGCATGCCACCCATGGCGGAGGAGCCGATGGTGCGGTTACCGATGGCGCCGGCACCGCTCGCGATCACCAGCGGGATCAACCCCGCGATGAAGGCGAAGGACGTCATGAGGATCGGGCGGAAACGTGCCTTCGCCCCTTCGATGGCTGCTTCGAACACCGTGGCACCAGCACGTTGCCGTTGCACCGCGAACTCCACGATCAGCACGGCGTTCTTACCGAGCAGACCGATCAACATGATCAAGCCGATCTGCGCGTACACGTCGTTGGCCAGTCCCATCGCTTTCAGCATGAGGAACGACCCGAAGACGCCGATCGGCAACGAGAGGATGACCACCAGCGGCAACACGAAGCTCTCGTATTGCGCGGCGAGCACGAGGTACACGAAGATGAGTACCACCGCGAAGATGTAGATCGCTTCATTGCCCCTTCGCGCTTCATCGTAGGAGAGTCCTTCCCACTCGATGTCGTAGCCACGCGGCAACGTCGCCTTCGCCACTTCCTGGATGGCATGTATGGCATCGCCGCTCGTGAAGCCCTTCGCCGGAAGCCCGCGGATGGCGGCCGAGTTGTACATGTTGTACCGGGTGATCTCGTTCGGACCGAGACGTTTTTCGAAGCGCATGAACGACGAGTACGGCACCATCTCGCCTTCCTCGTTCTTCACGAAGAGGCCTTCCAAATCCGAGGGATAACGCCGGTATTCCGGAGCGGCCTGCGCATACACCTTGAAGAAGCGCCCGAAGCGGATGAAGCCTTGCTCGTAGGTGCTGCCGATGAGGATGTTCAGGTTCTCCACCGCCTTGCCGATGGAGACGCCCTTCTGCATGGCCACCTTGTTGTCGATGATCATCTCGTACTGCGGATAGTTGGCCGCGTAGAAGGTGAAGAGACCGGCGAGCTCCTTGCGCTCGCGCAGCGCGTCCATGAAGGCGTTGTTGATGCGCTCGAACTCGTGGTAGTCGGTACCGTTGGTCTTGTCGATCATCCGGAGCGAGAAGCCATCGGAGCTACCAAAACCCGGCACAGCGGGCGGCTCGAAGTACTCGATCACCGCACCGAGGTCCTTGGTCTTCTGCTCCAGTTCCTCCATCACCTCGTGCACGTTCTTGTCGCGATCGTGCCACGGCTTCAGGTCGATCAAACACGTGCCTGCGTTGGAGCCACGGCCTTCGGTCATGATCTCGTAACCGGCGAGCGAAGACACGGACTCCACTTCCGGGATCTCGGCACAGATCTTCTGCAGGTCGCGCGCCACTTCGTTGGTGGTCTCCAGCGTGGAACCCGGCGGCGTTTGGATG
>JAEYWT010000010.1 GCA_023428865.1 Bacteroidota bacterium
CATGTATTCGCTCTTGGTGTAGCCGATACGCTCGATCACTTCACGAGCGATCTGTTGTACGTCCAGGTAGGCCTTGCTCTTCACTTCGCCTGCTAGCACCACCTGGCCGGTTGTCACCAGCGTTTCACAAGCCACTTTGCTGCTGGGGTCGAAGGCAAGGAAGTGGTCGATCAGGGCATCGCTGATCTGGTCGGCTACTTTGTCAGGGTGGCCTTCGCTAACGGATTCGGAGGTGAAGAGATAGGGCATGTTGTTGAGTTCGAGGGTGCAAAGGAAACAGTTCCCGCGGGACCGGCAAGATCCCATCGGTGTACGTTATCAACCTGGCCTATGTATGTGGAAGGTGGGCCTAGGGCTGTGAGGGGCCTCCTTCGATCAGTTCCCTTTCCGGGTAAGCTCTTTGAACACATCCTCTAACCCGCGCTCGCTTTTTTGCAGGCCGAGTACTTGCAGGTTGTTGGCCACGGCGAACTGGAAAACCGCCGGGCGCACATCCGTGGTGCCCGCATGCTCCAGTAGCCAGGTATTGCCTTGCTTGCGATGCGCGTTCAGCACACCCTCGATGTTGGTGAGCGCATTGGCATGTACTTCGCCATTGAACTCCACTTCCACCACCTCGCGTTGGTGGGTGCTACTGCGCAGCGCACTGGCCTTGTCATCGGCCACCACATTGCCACGGTCTATGATGATGACACGGTCGCAGATGGCTTCCACCTCTTGCATGATGTGCGTGCTCAGCATCACGGTCTTGCGCTCGCCGATGCGTTTGATCAGCCCACGCACCTCCACCAGCTGGTTGGGGTCCAAGCCACTGGTGGGTTCGTCCAGGATCAACACCTCCGGGTCGTGGATCATGGCTTGTGCAAGACCAACGCGTTGGCGGTAACCCTTGCTCAAGGCGCCGATACGTTTGTGCCGCTCCGGTCCCAGACCCACCAGTTCGATCATTTCCTTCACCCGTGGCGTGCGGTTCTTCATGCCATGCAAACCAGCCACCAAGTCCAGGTATTCCTTCACGTACAGGTCTAGGTAGAGCGGGTTGTGCTCGGGCAGGTAGCCCACGTTGCGCCGCACCTTCAGGCTATCCTTGGCCGTATCGAAGCCACACACGCTGGCCGTTCCGCTGGAAGGAGGCAGGAAACACGTGAGGATCTTCATCATCGTGCTCTTGCCTGCGCCGTTGGGGCCTAGGAAGCCGACCACTTCTCCAGAGCCCACAGAGAAAGAAACCTCGTTCAGCGCTTTTTGCGCGCCGTAGAGCTTGGTGATGTTGCTTACAGAAATGGACATCCGGTGCGAAAGTAACGAGTGCTTGGCGCGCCGTGGTACAGGGCGGCCACCGTAGGCCCATCTTTGTGCCTTCGCCTGCAGAACCGAACTGCGGCGAGCAGAACATGCCCACCGGACTGGTGATGCGATCCACAGGCAGCCGCTACCTGGTACGCGGAGACGATGCCTCGCTGCACGAATGTGTGGCGCGCGGCAACTTGCGCATCAAAGGCTGGAAGAGCACCAACCCAGTGGCTGTTGGTGATCGGGTGGATTACCTGCCACAGGAGAGTGAAGAGGAGGTGGGTTCCATCATCGAACTGCACGATCGAACCAACTACCTCGTGCGCAAGAGCGTGAACCTCTCGCACCACAAGCACGTGATCGCGGCCAACCTGGACCAGGCATTGCTGCTCGTTACCGTCGCTCGGCCACGCACTTCCTACGGTTTCATCGATCGTATCCTTGTGACCGCAGAGACCTACCAAGTGCCCGTGGTGGTGGTGGTGAACAAGGTGGACGATCTGAACGAAGAAGAGCAGGAATACCTCTTCGACCTGGTGGACACGTACCAGGAAGCCGGCTATAAGGTAGTGATGACCGCAGCGCTCCAAGGGAAGGGCGTTGCCGAGGTGAAGGAGCTGATCCGTGGCAAGGTATCGCTGGTCGTAGGCCACAGCGGCGTGGGCAAAAGCACCCTCGTGAACGCCATCGATCCGGAGCTGGACCTGCATACATTGGAGATCAGCGAGGCTAGCGGGAAAGGCCAGCACACCACCACCAACGCCGAGATGTACGAAGTGACCGCACTCGCTGGGGAACGCCCCACCTTCATCATCGATTCACCGGGCATCAAAGGCTTCGGTCTGGTGGATCTCGATGCCAGCCACATCGGCGATCAATTCCCCGAGATGTTCCGTCTGAAAGGCGATTGCCGCTTCAACGACTGTATGCACAAGGCCGAACCCGGTTGTGCCATCCGGGCGGCGGTGGAAGAGGGTGCCATCGCCCAAAGCCGCTACAACAGTTACATCGACATGCTCAATGGCGTGGACGAGGAAAGTCCTTACCGCACCGAATAACCACATCAACATGCCGCGCATTCTGCTCTTCGTTCCCCTTGCTTTCCTGGTTGCCTGTAGCGGCACAAGACCCGTGGCCCAAGCGCCAGCGCAAGACCCCAAGCTCACCCTCGCGCAGATGGGAGCCGATGCTACGCTTTGGCAGAACAGTAGCGCCGAAGCCTATTGGATCTACAAGCAAGCCTATGAAATGGCCACGTCCAAACTGATGTGGAACATCGTGGAACTATCCAAGTCGTACCCCGAAGGGCAACCACGCCGACCCATGGCGGTGATCGTGGATATCGACGAGACCGTATTGGACAACAGTCCGTACCAAGTGAACGCGGTGAAGAACGGCCGCACCTTCGACCCGGTCGATTGGAAAGCTTGGACCGACAAGGCCAGCGCGAAACCTTCGCCGGGCGCCTTGGATTTCCTGCTTGCTGCGCGCAAGGCTGCTTGTGAGGTGTTCTATGTCACCAACAGGGATATGAGCGAAATGGCCAGCACCTTGAAGAACCTGAAAGACGTCGGTTTCCCCAATGCCGATGAAGCGCACCTCTTGCTGATGAATGGTGCCAGCGATAAGACCGAGCGCCGCGCCAAGGTGCGCTCCACCCACGATGTGGTGCTGCTGGTGGGTGATCAGCTACGCGATTTCGACGAGCGTTTCAAGGATCGCAGCGTGGATCACGGCCGCAACGTGGTGGATGCCATGGCGGACAGTCTTTCCAAGTACTTCATCCTTCTTCCGAACCCCATGTACGGCACTTACCGCGATGTGGTGCATGGCAAAGGCAGCGAAGCCGAGAAGCTGCAACGCACCAAGGTGTGGTTCGATCAGAGCGGATATTGATATGAGGGCTGTTGTGCAGCGGGTGAGCGAAGCCGCCGTTGACATCGGTGGTGAGCGGCGTGCGCACATCGATCAGGGTCTGCTGGTGCTATTGGGCATCGAGATGGGCGATACCGAGGAAGAGCTGGAATGGCTTTGCGGCAAGATCGTACGCCTGCGCATCTTCGGCGATGCGGAGGGGCTTATGAATCTTGATGTGCAACAGGTGCATGGGGGTATCCTCGTTGTGAGCCAGTTCACCTTGCAGGCCAGTACGGTGAAAGGGAATCGCCCTAGCTACCTCCGCGCAGCCCGGCCCGAAGAAGCCACACCCCTCTATCTCCGCGCCAAACAACGGTTGAGCGAACTGCTCGGGCGCCCGGTGCCCTCGGGTGAGTTCGGTGCGGACATGCAAGTGCGACTGGTGAATGATGGACCGGTCACGATCATCATCGATAGTAAACTGCGCGAATGATGCCAACGACAGCTGCCGTGAAGGACCTGCAACAGGAAGTGGACCACTGGATCACCACCACCGGTGTGCGCTACTTCGATCCGCTCACCAACATGGCCATGCTTAGCGAAGAGGTGGGCGAGGTGGCGCGTATCATGGCCCGGCGCTACGGGCAGCAGAGCGAGAAGGAAAGTGACAAGGCGAAGGACTTGGGCGAAGAGTTGGCCGATGTGCTCTTCGTGGTGCTTTGCCTCGCCAATCAGACCGGTACGGACCTGCAATCAGCTTGGGCCAAGGCCATGGAGAAGAAGAGCCAGCGCGATGCCGACCGCCACCGCAACAATCCGAAACTGCGCTAGAGCGATCTGGTACAACGTTTGCCGAACACGCCATTCTACACGCCGCGATTACCTTGCGCACTTATCCCTTAGACCATGGGTTTCCTTCGAAAGTCGACCATCATACTTACGAGCACCATACTGTCCGTTGCACTGCACGCGCAGGGCGACAAAACGCGCTTTAAGGTGCGCATGGGCACCGAAGGTGGTGGCGATGCGCGCTTTCCCGTGATCGGTGTAGTGAAGTCTGGTGCCAATGCAGTGCTGATCCAACGTCAGGAGGTGGGAGATGATGGAGTGGTGAAAGGTCGCCTGGATCTTTACGATCGGGCCAAACTCGGGTTCCTGCGCACCCTTCCTCCAGTAGAGAAACTCACCAACAATGCCAAAGTGATCCCTGATCGTGTGGTGGTCTTCAATGATCGCACCATCATGATCGCTCGGGCACATGGCGCGGCCTCTACGGACCTCCACTACCAGATCCTCGACCCCAACATCACACGGTTGCCGCCGCCTTACGAACCACTCTGTTCCTGGCCAATGGCATTGCCAGCACCCACCGCGGTAGAGCCTGCCAACTTCAACTATGCTTACGCGCCGGATAGCACGTTGCTCTTGATGCATAGCCCCATGGTGAACGCACCAGGGGGGCATAAGGCAATGCTCGGCCTATGGAGCAAGGATATGAGTGTGCGGTGGACCAACGTGCTGCCCGGCGCGGAGGGTTCGTTACGCTCTACCATCCTGGATGCCGTAGTCGATACAGCAGGTACAGCCTTTGTATTGGTCAGCGACCGCATGGCCAATTCCGAAGTGCTCGATGGCAAACACACCTCGCGGATCACGCTCTTCCGCATCAACAAGGACAGTATCAGCGTCGCACCGGTGAAACTTTCACGCGAGAAATTCCTCACGCATGCTGCCTTGCGACAGGTGCCAGGCGGTATCGTTCTGGCGGGCGTTTACGGGCTGGTGAAGGATGATCGGATCGTGACCCAAGGTGATCTCGTAGCACGCATCGGGGTGGATGGCCAAGTGGGCGATCCGATGCTGGTGCCACACACCGAAGAGAATGCTCTGGTCGCAGAAGGTGAACCACCTCCGGTCGAAGGCCAGAAGTTCGTGGAGAAGGATGTGGAACGGCTGATGACGGGTATCCGGGTGGTGGATGTGCTGCCGCGCACGGATGGAGGGTTCTTCCTGGTGAAGGAACTCTACTTCATGGAGACCTACTTCGACCTGAAGACCAAACGCCAGGCCAACCGCTACATCCATGGCCCCTTGCAGGCCACGGCGGTGGGCAAGGGTGGCGCGGCCGAATGGAACGGGCTGTTCCGCCGTTGGCACAAGAGCGACCGACCGGGTCAGGGCGATGTGATCGCAGGGGTCTTTGCAGACGAGTTGTTCCTCTTCGTATTGGATTCGGAGGAGATGGCTGCTTTGCGGAAGAGCGGTGGTAAGATGGTGCCCGGGCAGATGAAGGATCCATACACAGCGCATGTGAGTTTCGATGCGAAAGGGCTGCCCCGGGTAAAACCCGTGTTGAAGAGTGGGAGCGAAACGGGCTTCATGAGCGGCTCGGGCATCCATCGCTTCGGCCCAGCAGAGTACTACGCCATCGGCTCGGAGAAACCCGATGGTGGGCGCACCTTGCCCGTACGTATCGATCTGGCTACGGAAACGAAGTAGATCAGAGCTTGGTCAACAAGGCCTTGCTTACGATCGCCGTGGCACCTTCGCGCTCACGCTCGTAGCGGGCGGCTGCTGCGGAGGCGGTACGCAACACATCTGGCGCGGTGAAGAAGCGTTCCAGCAAGGCACGGAGCTCGGCTGTGTTCTTCACCGTGAAGCCAGCACCAGCTGCGATCAGTCCATGTGCCTCGGCGAACCGCGCGTAGTTGGGGCCGAAGATCACCGGTCTGCCCCAGGCTGCCGCTTCCAAAGTGTTGTGT
>JAEYWT010000056.1 GCA_023428865.1 Bacteroidota bacterium
GCATATCCGGTTTGATCTTTCCTTGCTCGTCACAGAAGCCGTCGGTTCCGGCAAAGGACGCTTTCGGCATCACGCTCGTGTAGTCGAAGAAACAATAGTGGCGATCACCTTCCGGACCTTGCATGTAGTAGCTCCAGCGGCCGCCTTCGCGGAAGTCCAGCGACTTGATCACGCACTCGTAAGGCTTCGGTGCCCACCACCTGCACAGTTTGTCGGCCTCGGTCCATGCGGCCCAAACAGTATTCAAGGGTGCACTGAATGACCGTTCGATCGTGATGGCGCGTGCATCCTTCTGCACATCAAAGTTGAAGATGGCCGGTTTCGGCATGGTTCAGGAGTTCGGGATGTTGTTGATGTACAATGCAAGGCGCGTCAGGGTCTGTTTGCCGCCTTCGGCTGCGCCGTGTTGCTCGATCGCATGGTCGCGCATGTCCTTCGATGGGAACACGGTATGAAGCGTCACCAGCGTTCCACCTTCCACATCAGTGAAGATGAGCGAACCTTCGAACATCGTCGGGTTCTCCCAGTCTCCGTGATCATAGGCAAGCTTGTCGATCGGCGAAACCTCGATGTAGGTGATCAGGTTCGGCCACACCTTCCCGTCGGGCCCCGTCATGGTGTATTTCCACTGGCCGCCCACGCGCAGCTCGTGCGCCAGCGTTTCATTCACAAAGCCGTTCGGACCCCACCACCGATCGATATGTTGCGGATCAGTGCAGACCTTCCAAACCAATGTGCGCGGCGCCTTCACCATACGGGTGATCACGATCTCGCGCTCACCTACCAGCTTACTTGTTGCTTCCATTCTTCTTGCGTTTCGGCGCCGCTTTCACCGCTGCCGGTTTCTCCTGCGCCTGTAGTTCCTTCAGGTATTCATCCAACCGATCGAAGCGCTCCTCCCAGAACTGTCGGTATTGCTCCATCCAATCCGTGGCCTCCTTCAGCGGCGCCGCCTTGATCTCGCACGGCCGCCATTGCGCCTCTTTGCTTCGGGCAATGAGCTGCGCCCGCTCCAATACTTTCAAGTGCTTGCTCACCGCGGGCAGGCTCATATTGAATGGCGATGCCAGCTCGTTCACCGAGGCCGGACCGCTGGAAAGCCGCGCCAGTATGGCTCGCCGTGTGGGGTCGGCCAAGGCAGAGAACGTGAGCGAGAGACGATCCATTTTTCTGTTGACATGGCAAATGTAATTAACCGTATGGTTAAATACAAGTGCTCCGTAACTTTCTTGGCTCGGGATGTGCTTCATTCCGATCAATACACCAGACCATGAAAAAGTTCCTTGTAGCCCTCGATGCCACGGAGGCCGATGCTCCGGTGATCCAACACGCTACGTCACTTGCCAAAGCCTTCCAAGCGCAATTGCGATTGGTCCATGTGGCGGCGCCCCATCCGGACTTCGTCGGGTACGAAGTAGGTCCACAATACATCCGCGACGTCCGCGCCGAAGAATTGAAGCAGGAACATGCCGCTCTGCACCGCTGGCGTGAGGAATTGCTTGCAGCAGGTGTGGAGACCGATGCCCGTTTGGTGATGGGACCTACGGTGGAAACGTTGACCGCCGAAGCCGATGACTTCGGTGCGGATCTGATCATCATGGGTTCTCATGGCCGACAAGGATTTGCCAAGCTGATCATCGGCAGCGTGACAGAGCAGGTCCTACACGAGCACAAATGGCCGCTTTACATCGTTCCCGCCTCGGTGGCCTCTTGATCCCCAACACTAGAGCGCATCTCAAAAAGGCTCTTGGTAGCGAGTGAGAGGTATTTCGCGCCCAGGCTAGGCGTCGAAGCCGAGCATAGTCGGGTGCTCTGTGAGGTCTTCGACAACGACGCTTGGGCGTGAAAGACCCGAGCGTAGCCCGAAGGGCTTTTTGAGATGTGCTCTACATTTACGCCATAACTACGACACATGGCCATCAACCGTAAAGCCACAGCGAATTGGAAGGGGACCGGCAAGGAAGGTTCCGGCAACCTTACCACCACCAGCGGTGTGCTCAATGCTACACCACACTCCTTCCTCACCCGTTTCGTTAGTGAAGATGGTAAGGCAGGCACCAATCCCGAAGAGCTTATCGCGGCCGCTCATGCCAGTTGCTTCACCATGAAGTTGAGCTTTGTGCTGAACGCTGCCGGGTTCACCGCAGACAACTTGGAATGCACCGCGAACGTGAAGATGGATAAAGTGGGCGAAGGCATGGGCGTGGTCGGTATCCACCTTGACCTTAAAGGGACCGTTCCTGGTATCACCCCAGAGAAATTCCAGGAGTGTGCGGAAGATGCCAAGGCCAATTGCCCGATCAGTCAGTTGTTGAAGAGCGTACCCATTACGATGGCCGCAACACTCGCCTAGTTCGGTTCCCGTTCCGGCGACAGCATGGTACGCACCCTTCCAGTCGAAGATTGGTTATCTACGGATGGTGCTATCGTAGACGTACGTTCTCCTGGTGAGTTCGCTCGCGGGCATATTCCAGGTGCATTCAACCTACCGCTTTTCACCAACGAAGAACGCGCCATTGTTGGTACACTTTACAAACAGCGCGGTCGAGATGTGGCCATGGTCGAAGGGTTGCGTATCGTCGGGCCAAAACTCGCTTGGTTGGTGGAGGAGTCGCGCCAACTATCACCGAACGGGAACATTCGCGTGCATTGCTGGCGTGGCGGAGAACGCAGCCGCAGCGTAGCGTGGTTGCTGGACAAGGCTGGTTTTGCCTCCGTTAGTACGCTGAACCGCGGATACAAGGGCTTCCGCAATAC
>JAEYWT010000110.1 GCA_023428865.1 Bacteroidota bacterium
CTGCAAACACTCGGCCTTTACGAGACCAAGGACCTAAAAGTGGGCAGTCCGCTGGATAAGACCATCAGCGGTGGCCAGCGCAAGCGACTCAACATCGCGCTGGAGCTGATCCGCGAGCCTAGTGTGCTCTTCGTGGATGAACCCACCAGCGGCCTCAGCTCGCGCGACTCGGAGAACATCATGGACCTGCTGAAGGAGCTCGCCCTCAAAGGCAGGCTCGTCTTCGTGGTGATCCACCAACCTTCTTCGGACATCTTCAAATTGTTCGATAGGCTGTTGCTGATGGACCAGGAAGGGCATCCGGTGTATTATGGTGATCCTGTTGATGCTGTGGTCTACTTCAAACGCGTTACCGGCCAGGTGAACAGCGAAGAGGGGCAATGCAGCGCGTGTGGCAACGTGAATCCGGAGCAGATCTTCAACATCCTTGAAGCCAAGCTGGTGGATGAATACGGCAATGAGACCGATCAACGCCGCATTGGGCCTGAAGCGTGGAACGAAGTGTTCCGTGCGCAAATGGAAGGGCGCGTGGCCCAGGTGGCCGATGAACGCAGTGTGCCCAAGAGCACCTTCGCCGTTCCCGATCGGATCAGGCAGCTCAAAGTCTACTTCAAACGGGATCTGCTCAGCAAACTGGCCAACCGCCAGTACGTGCTCATCAACCTGTTGGAAGCTCCAGCGTTGGCTTTTGTGATGGCCTTCTTCCTGAAGTTCTATCGCATTGGCCATGGTACGGCAGGGGAATACGTGTTCCGGCAGAACGACAACATTCCGCAGTACCTCTTCATTTCGGTGATCGTGGCGCTTTTCCTGGGCCTTACGGTGAGTGCCGAAGAGATCATCCGAGACCGTAAGATCCTGGCACGAGAGAAGTTCCTTGACCTCAGCTGGATGAGCTACCTGCTCAGCAAGGTTGGTATCCTCTTCCTCATCTCGGCCATCCAGACCGGACTATTCGTCATTGTTGGGCACTCGGTACTTGGTATTCAAGGACAACACCTGCAACATTGGCTCTTGCTGTTCAGCGTGTCTTGTTTCGCGAACGTGCTGGGCTTGAATGTGAGCGCAAGCTTCAACAGTGCCAAGGTGATCTATATCATGATCCCGGTGTTGATCATTCCGCAACTCCTTTTCAGCGGGATCATCGTCAAGTTCGATAAGCTACACCCGTGGTTCGCCTCGGAACGCAGTGTGCCCTTGCTCGGGAACGTGATGGCTTCGCGTTGGGCCTACGAAGGCATGGCGGTTACACAGTTCATGGATAACCGCTACGAACGTGGCTTCTACGAGTTGGACCAGCGTATGAAGATGGCCAACTGGAAGAAGGACCTGTGGATCCGTGAGCTGGAGAATACAGCTGGCAACGTGCGCCGCGTGGTGAACGGGCATCCCGATGGCGTGGATCTGAACTACGAACTCGGGGTATTGCGCAACGAGTTGTACAAGGAGTCCATCCAGGTGAAGGGCTACAGTTTCGCCCGCATCGGGGAGTTATATCCGGACCAGGTTTCCGAGGAGGTACTGGATGAACTGCAAGCCAGCCTGAGCGTACTTACCCAACACTACCGCAAAGTGTACAAGGGGGCCGAAGCCGAGAAGGAGAAACGCATCGCTTCCATGACGGCAACACCGGAATTGCGCTCGGGATACTTCAAACTACTTGACGAGTACCGCAACGAGAGCCTGGCCGATGTGGTGACGAACAAGAACGATGTCAACGTGATCGTAGCCGACGAAGGCGAATTGATCCAGAAGAACGACCCCATCTACCTGGAACCCACCCGCAGTGGATTCTTCGGTGCACACTTCTACGCCCCGGCGAAATGGATCGGCGGTCTACGCATACCGACCTTGTGGGCCAATGTGCTCGTGTTATGGGGAATGTGCCTGCTACTGGCAGCTACCCTTTATGCCGAAGTCTTCCCCAAGCTGATGAAACTGATCCCCACCAAGGACAGTCATTCATGAAAGAACCCCGGCTTGTGGCTAGGGTTCATCTGTAGTTCAGTCAGTACCTAGGACTTGTTCCCGTCCACTTCTTCGATCTGGATCATCTTGAAGGGGATGTTGATGATACCCGCGTAATCCTCACCGGCCTCGAGCATGTCCTCATCATCCGCTTCGTAATGCCACAGCACAGTTACCTCGTTGCCTGTTGCGCGCACCCCTTCGAGCTTCTTGAACAGGTCCAGGATGCACTTGGAAGAGCTGGTATTGAAGTATTCCAGCTGCACGTGTAAGGCGGTCTTCGGTTGTGGGGATCGGCCATATTTATCCAACCAATCGATCAGCGGCTTGTAGAAGTCGATGGAGTTCTCCGGAATGGAGCGGCCTTTCAACTCGAGCAGCCCGCTTTCGGGATCGAAGTTGACATGCGGGGTCTTGGGTGAGCCTTCCAGGAATAGGGCAGACATGGTGTTTCGGTCTAAGTGGTCACGTTCACATTGAGGCTGAAGAAGGCGTTGTCCTTGTCGTACGGAACGAAGCCATATTCCAGCTTGCCACCGCTCTTACGAGCGATATCGATCATGCCGAGCCCACCGCCACCGTTCTTGGTGTAGGTGCCGTCGGCGAGGGTCTCTCGGTAGAATTCGCGCAATTCATCGGGGCCCAGGGCATTGATCCTGTCCAAATGGCCCTTGAGCCGCTCCACCTCACTGCCAGCCATGAAGTTGCCGGTAAGCACTTGGTAACCCTGCTCCACTTGGGCGATCATCACCACACCATGCGGTTCACCTTCTGCAGAGAGGCTTCCGCCGGCAAGGCTAAGCTTGGTATTGTGGTGATACAGGTTCTGAAGGCACTGCATCACCACATTGAACACCCGTTTCCGGGTGCGTGCATCCATCTCGATCCCCTCCATCTTCTGCTCGGTAGCACCCAATAAGGCTGTTACCAGTTCGGTGGTCATGGTACCCACGAAGGTGAGCATCACCTTGTGGCGTTCGAGTTCGTCGTAGAGATCGTGGATACGCTGGACCATGGTCAATGCATGGGGATAGTGCTTACAAAGAACAAGCACGGCTTCCCCCATTACCCGCCCTGCCGCTCGGAGTTATCCACGGAATTGTCAACCCGCCGCTAGGCGGTACTTTCGCGCTCCCTTTGCCATGGGTTGGTTCAAACACTGGTTCGGCACCCGCTATTATTCGCTGCTCTACGGGCACCGCGATATCGCTGATGCACAGCAATGGGTCGATGCCATATTGGATCACTGGCGCTTACCTGAAGGGGCTCGGGTACTGGATCTGGCCTGCGGCCGGGGGCGCCATGCTTATTTCTTCGCCGAAGCCGGACTAGCCGTGACCGGGGTGGATATTTCCGAAGCCAGCATCGAAGAGGCCAGGAATGCTGTTCCCAAAGCCCGTTTCGCAGTTCACGATATGCGTACCACCTATCGACCGGAAGCGTTCGACGCCGTGTGCTGCCTCTTCACCAGCTTGGGCTATTTCGAGGATCTGGAAGATGACCAAGCGGTGTTCCATGCGGTCTGGGGATCCTTAGTACCGGGTGGCCGCTTCGTGTTGGACTTCATGAACACCGAGGTGGTGCTGCGCGACCTGGTCCGCGAGGAACATATCGCTAAAGGCGGGGTCCACTTCAACCTGAAGCGGTCGTGTGATAAGGGCGTGCTGGTGAAGTGTATCGAGGTACATGATGGCACAGACCGCCACCAGTTCCAAGAGAGGGTGCAAGCCTTGACACCCGACCAATTGGAAGCCATGGCCCGCAGTGCCGGCTTCCTGGTCGAAGCGCGCACGGATGGGCCTGAGATGGCCCCTTTCGACCCGGCTTCGTCGCAACGTTTCGTTCTTTGGATGCGCAAACCCGCCGAATGACACTCATCACTGTTCTAGCCTTCTTTCTACTGCCGATGATCGCCGGGGCTCTGGTGAAGGTGCTCAAACCCGAGGCAAAGTGGCTGCAACTGCTGCTTTCGTTCAGCGGGGCCTTTCTACTGGGGGTGGTGTTCTTGCACATGCTTCCCGAGTTGTACGCCGAAGAAGGTGCCCATATCGGCTACTGGGTGTTGGGCGGTTTCCTGTTGCAGGTCGTGCTTGAATTCTTCAGCCACGGTATCGAACATGGCCACATGCACTTCCATGGTGGCAAAGCATTGCCGTTGGTCACCTTGCTCAGCCTCTGCCTGCATTCCTACGCGGAGGGCATCCCTTTCGCGGATCCCGAGGTGGCCGGAGATCTGCCCGTCCTCCTGGGCGTTCTTCTGCACAAAATGCCCATGGCCGTGGCGCTGGCAACGGTTCTGCTGCGCTCGGGTACCCCAGGGTTTTCCAGCTGGCTTATGCTCCTTGTATTCGCATTAGCCGCGCCGCTGGGCATTGGTACCGGTATGCTCATCGGTACCGCAGATGGGCATGGCTTCCTGCACGATATGCTTGGGTTGGCCATCGGTATGCTGCTGCACATCAGCACCACCATCATCTTCGAAAGTGCGCCGGACCACCGGTTCAATGCAACGCGCTTCATGGCCGTGCTGATCGGTGCGGGCTTGGCCATGCTCTCGATCCACTAGTTTTTTTCATGGGTGGGATACTAGGTCTTTCCTGATTTCGTTACTTTGTAGTGCAAAGTACTTTGCGAATGACCCACCAAACCCCCACACAAGAGCTGGCCCACATCCGCGGATTGATGGAGCGCAGCACACGTTTCCTGAGTCTCAGCGGTCTTAGCGGCATTATTGCAGGGGTGGTGGCCCTGGGCGGTGCTTCCTTGGCGCGCTACCATACCGACCAAGCCCTGGTCGTAGATCAGGATGCACTTACCTATGGTACTGTTCGCGGTCAGGTGGTGTTGGACGACCTGCGTATCACGCTGATCTACGATGCCGCCCTAGTGTTATTCGTCGCGTTGCTCGGAGCCTTCTGGTTCACTTGGCGCCGCAGCGTGCGCACCGGCCAACACCTGTGGGACGCCAGTGCCCAGCGCCTGCTGGTGAACATGCTGGTGCCACTTAGCGCTGGTGGCATCTTCTGCCTGGCGCTCTTCTACTACGGGTTACCTGGTCTGGTAGCGCCAGCCACATTGGTGTTCTACGGCCTGGCGTTGTTCAATGCGAGCAAGTACACCTTGGATGAGATCCGCTGGCAAGGCGTAAGTGAACTGGTGCTGGGCCTTGTAGCGCTGTTCTGGTTGGATGCCGCGCTGCTCTTCTGGGCTGTCGGCTTCGGTGTACTGCACATTTTCTACGGCGGCCTTATGTACCTGCGCTATGAACGAAGCGCTGATAGACCATGATCGAGCAGCTTAACAAAGCGTTCGAAAGTCGGGTGCGCTTGGGCATCATGGCCGTGCTCGTGGTGAACGAGTGGGTGGACCACGCCCGCCTGAAGGAGCTGCTGAACGTGACCGACGGCAACTTGGCCAGCCACCTGGCCGCTTTGGAGGAATTGAAGTATGTGCAGGTGCGCAAACGCTTTGTGGGTAAGAGACCCAATACCAGCTACCGCATCACCGTTAGCGGCACGAAAGCCTTCCGGGAGCACCTGGAGGCTATTGAACGATTGATCCCCACATCGGTGGGCAAACCCAAATCATGATCCATGTCCGCAGTAGCCACCATCTCCAACACGCGTAAGGCGTTGCTCCCGCTCATCACCGTTGCGCTCGGCGCTGCCTTGTTCGATCTTCTCTTCTGGCAGCGTGGCATAGGTCTCAACGTCCTGCTCTTCAACCTCGCCATTGCAGCGTTCCTGGTGCAGCGCTACACCTGGAAAGCGCTTTCCTCGCCCGCACGTTGGGCATTGGTGGGAAGCGTCTTCGCCGGTTCTATGGTGCTGGTGTACGATAGTGTCATCGCCACCTTCGCTTCCATCGTGGCGCTGATCATTGCAGCTGCCTTCGCACATGAACCGCGCATCCGTTCCATGTTCTATGCGGTGATGCAGGGTGCAGCGACCTTTCTGGTGACGCCGGTGAGTGCAATAACGGGAGTGGACCGGCTGGCACCTTCCCATGGTGCGCCGCGCCGCGGATTGCGTTGGATCAAGCTGGGTGTATTACCGGTGATGCTACTGTTGTTGTTCACCCAGCTCTATCGCGCGGGTAACCCGAAGTTCGATGCGCTCACCGCCGGCTTCATGGACGGTTTCCTCAACCTGATCGCTGACTTCTTCGCCGAATTCTTCACCGCACACACGCTCTTCATCCTCTTCGGTGCCTTGATCAGCGGGGCTTTGGTATTGCGCATGATCCCCGATAAAGTGGCGGCGTTGGAAGAAGGGCTCACCGATGTGCTCGTGCGCACGCGCCTAAAACGCCCGACCTGGGCCATGCCTTTGGCGTTGGATCCGCTAGAACGAGAACGCCGCATGGGCATGATCCTACTGGTTGCCGTGAACGCGCTGCTTGCCGTGGTGAATGTGATCGATATCGACTGGGTATGGATCGGATTCGAAGTTCCGCAGGATTTCAGCTTGAAACAGTTCGTCCACGAAGGCACATGGATGCTCGTCATCAGCATCTTATTGAGCATGGTGATCCTGATGTACCTCTTCCGTGGCAACCAGAATTTCTATTGGCGCAGCAAGACGCTCAAGGCGTTGGCGATCGCCTGGGTGGTGCAGAATTTCATCCTCGGTGTATCCGTGTTCCTGCGCAACTACCACTACATCTCCTTCCACGGTTTGGCGTACAAACGCATCGGTGTGATCGTGTTCCTCGCGCTGGTGTTGGTGGGCTTGGTCACGTTGTTCATCAAGATCAAGCAACGGAGGAGTTTCTTCTACCTGGCCCGGGTGAACGGTTGGGCCGTGTTCACCACCATGCTCATTCTTACCGCCGTGGATTGGGATAGCACTATTGTGCGGTACAACCTGGCACATTGGAACCAAGGCGAGATCGATGTGGACAATTACCTGGACATGAGCGACAAGGTGCTACCACTACTATACGCCGACCTGGACAAGGTATCGGCGCAGATGGCGCAGCACCGGCAGAATACGGTACGCTGGGTGGAAACCTTGGATCCACAAACATTCAAACGTCGCCTCGATATGCGTCGTGACCGCTTCTTGGCACGGTACGAGGTAGCTCATTGGCAGGAGTGGAGCCTGACGGATCGAACAACGGCCAAGGCGCTGGCAGCCATCAATTAAGTGATAGCAGCGCATGGAACACCTTCGCTTCATCCGTCGTTGGATCATGTTCTTCATGGTCGCGCTTATCATCAGCGGCCTTACCGCTGTTCCGTTGGAATGGGGTACGGCGTGGCTTGCGGATATCACGCTCTCATGGGGTTCGCCGTGGAACGCATGGGCAGCCTATGCGGCCGAAGCGGTAGCTCATGTTGGAGCGACTTATCCTATGTTATTCTATGGCACGGACTGGCTGGCATTCGCCCATGTGGTGATCGCTCTCGCGTTCATCGGGCCATATCGTGATCCTGTACGCAACCGGTGGGTGATCGAGTGGGGGTTGTGGTGTTGCCTGCTCGTCTTACCGCTTGCCTTCTTTTGGGCTCCTGTACGCGGCATTCCCTTCTTCTGGCGCTGTGTGGATGCCTCTTTCGGTGTGATCGGCGCAGTTCCCTTGTGGTTGGTCCTCAAGCGGATCGACCGGTTGGCGATAACGAACACCAACGAGCCATGATCCCCGATCGTGTTCACCGGGAGTTCTATTGGACAGTGCTGGTTTTGATACTGGCATGCATCATCACGTTCGCTCCGGATGTTTATCTGCTCATGCTGGTGCGTGCCTTCATTGTTCCCGCTTCCGGTGCGGCCCTACTGATAGCGTTGTTCGCCGGTTTGCGACGCAAGTGGTGGCTTGCACAAGGAACCTTGGTCGCAGCGGCCCTGCTTCTTCAAGGCGGATACATGGCCTCACGAGCAGAAAGTCCAGCCAATGGTAAGGCTGATCTACGGATACTCCACATGAACGTGCTACAGCCGAACACGGCCTACCAGGCTACCATCACGAGAGCATTGGCCAGTGATGCAGATCTGATCAGTGTGCAGGAAGTGGGCCCTGAATGGGCTGTTGCACTCGCACAAGGGTTGCGTACCAGCTATCCGTACGCTCATGTCGAGCCACGCACGAATTGCTATGGGATCGCACTCTTCAGCCGGGTACCATTCTTGGAGGTCCGGACCTTCCACGTGAACGGCGCACCGTTCATCGAGGCCTGTTTCGACCATCATGGCAAGCCCGTTCGTGTGGTCGCCGTGCATGCATCGTCGCCGATCTCGTATGGCCATTTCAAGCGGCGGAATGCACAGTTGGCGCATTTGGGGGCGTCACTTTCCGCAGGGGATATCGCCACCATCGTAGTTGGCGACTTGAACACAGTGACTTGGGATGGTGCTTTCAAACGGTTGTGTAGGCGGTCGGGATTACGATCCACCTCTGATGGTGGGCATCGCACCTGGCCGCGGATAGGCCCTTTCGCCATCATTCCATTGGATCATGTGCTGGTCTCGCCATGGATCTCCGCCACCGTTTCCACCGAGGAGATCCCGGGCAGCGACCATCGTGCGGTGCTGGCCGATCTCAAACTCTGAACATGCGTACGGATATCAAACGGCTCTTTGTGTGGATGTCGGTCTTCTTCATGGCCATGGCATTCTTGGAAAGTGCTGTGGTGGTCTTTTTGCGTGCGCTCTACTATCCGTCTGGTTTCGATTTCCCCTTGGTTCCGATGGATCAAGGCTTGATCACCACAGAAGTCTTACGTGAGGTCGCCACTATGGTGATGTTGCTTGCGCCAGGAGCCTTGGTCACGCGGTCGGCTTTGGAACGTTTCGCTTGGTTCTGCTATGGATTCGGTGTGTGGGACATCTTCTATTACGTCTGGTTGAAGGTTTTACTCGATTGGCCTGCAAGCCTAGGCACCTTTGACCTGTTGTTCCTCATTCCCGCTCCGTGGGTTGGTCCGGTGTGGGCACCTTGCTTGATCTCCATCGGCCTCATCGTTCTTGCGATCCTGATACTTCGGGGGCGCTCGGGCGGTGCGCGACCAGTGGTGGATACAGGATCTTGGCTTTTGTTGATACTAGGTGCCGTGCTCATGATCGCATCCTTCCTGATCGATCCATTAAAGCACGCGGCCGAATTGAACGGACTCGCTGTCCATGTCGGATCGCACGAAGGTGCAAGGCACATCCAGGGGTATATCCCAACCGCTTATCACTGGTGGTGGTTCGTGGCTGGTGTTGCAGTAGCCTCGGCAGGCCTGACGCGGGTTTACCGAAGAGGTTGCCTCGGAGAATAGGATCCCTATCCGAACCTGTTCTTGTGGAAAACGTAGAAGCAATAAGGACGCAACCCTACCATGGTCTCGCGTCTTTTGCAATGGAAACCAAACCTAAAATGGTAGCAGAAGCAAGAACGTTCGTGCGACTGGGGTTGCTGGCCTTCCTCGGTTTCGTTTTCTATTATGCTCACTTGTTCTTCGGGTTGTTGGACAATGTGGTCGCTTTTAAGTTGTTAGCAGTGACCTTCCTGCTTGCCGCAGTTCCCTTGCCGATCATCGCGGTGAACAACAGGAAACTCTTTCCTGAGCTGAATGCCAGCGGTAAAACGGTGCTTACCGTGGCTTCTGCCTTGCTGTTGCTCCACCATTTCCTTATGACCTTCATTTTCGTGATGTTCCTGAAAGGGGATCACATGTTCTAAGGACTCCTTGGAACGACAAGACAGGCATCAAGAAAAATTTGACAACCACCCATCGTTCCTTGTAAACGAAACCCTGTTCGGTAAAGCCCCGTAAGAGTCCATAGAGGCCTTCAACCGAATGGCCTAAGGCACACCTGATCACAGAGGACATCAGCCCAGCGGCGTTAAAAGCCCTTGTCCGGGCCCGTAAGCCCGGAGATCAGGAACATGAGAAGCCCGCCCCGTAAGGCGGGCTTCGCCTTTTACATAGGATCACTGACCCATACCGAAGACCTTCACGCGTTGCGTACCTGCCTGGATCACATACACCCCGGTAACCTCTACGGGTAGTTGCAAACGAACACCATTGGTGCGGGTGGTGTAGACCACTCTGCCCAACGCATCGGAAACGGTAACCACACCCAAGGCTTTTCCATCCGAATGGCTGATCTCGAATCCACCAGAAATGGTTTGGATGACCAGATCCGTGGCTTGTGCCGTACCGTTGTTGATGGTATTGGGGCCATCCCAGCATGCGGGTACCATTGTGAACGGAAGAGGAGTGGTCGGTATCACTTGGGGTAGCGGTTGGCTTACATCGGCGCTCCATTCCACACCAGCCACACCCATGAAAAGTTGCCCGCCGGTGGGCGCCTGAAGCGGTGCTACGACCATGCTATACGCGCCAGCGGGAAGGCACACTTCTTCTTGAACGGACTGGAGTTCTTCGGTGAGGGTGAAGGTGCCCGATGCCGTGGTGCCCTGGTCAGCATCCAGAATGGTCCACGTGAATTGCCCGAGCGCTTCTCCACCGCCTGTATTGATCAGATAGGGATAGATCGAAACACAATCATCCAAGGAACACAGATCGACATCCAATTCCCACGTGCAGGCCAATTCTTGGAAGAAGCCGGTCCAGAGGTGCAGGTGAGCGGGGAAGGAGCCAGTTGGGATATCGGCATCGAGATGGACGTTGAGCGTGTGCCAGCTTTCGGTACCGATCGCGAAGAAATTGACCGTCTCCACTGCAAGGGTATCGCCATTGGCATCCAACAATACGAAGCCCGGGTAGTCGAATCCGATATCACTGTTCGTCACCTTCAGTACGATGGTACTGTCATTGAAAGTGGCCCAGTGGATGGCCTCTATGGCAAGCGCATCACAGCCCAGAGCACCACTCACATTGAAACCATGCTGGAATTCGGGCGCGGAATCAAGAATGAAATTCCCATCTACCAGGATAGCGTAGGAACCCTCCGGCAGATCACCTATGGCGACCTCTTCCGTGTGGGGGACTAAGACCCCTAAACCACCATTGTCAACAGCATTTACGGTGATGTGAACGATGTTGCCCATGAGCATGTAGCTGGTGGAGACCACGGATGCACCGCTGCTACTGAGGTTGCCCGTGAGCGAAATGGTGATCGCGTCATTGGTGGTCGGCTCGACCGGGTCAACGCTAATGGTGTTGATGTAGAAATAGGTCTGTGAAAAAGCTACAGATGTTGAGACGGCTGCACAGACCACCGTGATCAAGGAGAGGAGTGTTGAGCGCATGGACTTTGGTTCTTGGGTATGATGACGCAAGAAGAGGCCTGAACGCTGCCCAGCCTCAGCTCTTCATGTTGTCGAATTGCAAGGGGATCTCGAAGTCCTTCTCGCGGCAAAGTGCCATCACGGCCTGCAGATCATCGATCTTCTTTCCGTTCACGCGGATCAGGTCGTCCATGATC
>JAEYWT010000082.1 GCA_023428865.1 Bacteroidota bacterium
AGGAACAGGGCTGAACGCGCACCCACGATCACACGCGGTGCCTCCGGCCCGGTGCAGCGCATCCACAAGGCGGTGCGTTCGTGTTGGGCCATGCGTGAATGGAATACCGCCACGTTCGCAGCAAAGCGGGCGCGTAATCGTGCGATGATCTGTGTGGTCAGGGCGATCTCCGGCAACAGGTACAACACCTGTTCGCCACGCGCCATGGCCTCCATGATCAAGGTGGTGTACAGCTCGGTCTTGCCGCTGGAGGTAACCCCGCGCAGTAACACTACCTCATGGGTAAGGAAACCAGCCTTTACCGCTTCCAGTGCGGTTCCCTGTGCCGCCGAAAGGGTTGGTGGTGGTGCTAAGGCCGCAGCTGGATCGGGTACACCCTCCTCACGTTCGTAGCGTTGGAAGAGGCCTTTCTTGACCAATTGTTCAACCACGGCGGTGGTGCTTCCACTGGCATGCACCAGCTTGGCGCGCTCCACTTCCTTCGGCCTATCGGTCAGGCATTGGCTCAGCTCTACGTAGCGCATGAGCACATGCAACTGCTTGGGGGCTTTCTCCAGCCGATCGAACCAGCCGTGCAAGGCAGCTTCGGTGCCCTCCCCATCAGCCAGCTTGATGTAGCTGGCCATCCGTGGTTTCCAGTCCGGCTTCAATTGCTCTTCTAGCAGGAGCGCGCCATGCTCCATCAACCGTTTCACTGCCGGCAGTGGATCCTTCAGGCCCAACAATTCACCGGCTTGTTCCAGGGTCACCACCTGACCGTCTTCCAAGGCGTTCAATAGAAAGACCGCCCGTTCTTGGCCGGGTATGTGCTGCTCCACCGTTGGGCCCGCCACCAGACGCGTTTCGCTGGAAAGCGCCAACTGACCGGGTATGGCAGCGATCATCACTTCGCCGACCGTACACATGTAATGCGCGGCGATCCGGTCCCATAGCTCCAACTGTTCTGGTAGAACGATGGGCTTCTCGTCCAGCACCGACAATATGGGTCGTGGTTTGCGGTTCAAGAGATCGTCTAGGTGCAAACGGCGTACAATGGCGCCGTAGAGCTTGCGCCCGCGGCCGAAGGGGACGGCTACACGCATGCCTGGTGCTACCTGCAACCCATCCGGAATGGCGTAGGTGAAGGTGCCAGGAACGGCTAGTGGAAGGATGACCTCAGCGTACAAAGCAGGGGCGATGGAACCGCAAAGGTGATCGATGAAAGGATCATCGGTTGCAGAATGCGAAGGACCGGTGGCTTTTGGAACGAGGAACGGTGGGCAACATTCCGGTGTGCTCGGTTGTCTTATTGGCATGAAGCGCAAGCAGGTGGAGTTTAACCATGCGACGGCCAAAGCCAGACGCATACCCGAGCCGCCCGAGGCATCGGTGGAAAAAGACGTGTACGACCTGTCTACCCCATTGTGGCACAAGTACTACGAGGCGGTGCGCAAGAGCATCCGTTTTCCCCGATACTACAAGCACGATCTGAACTGGTGATCCGCTCGCCGTTCCACAAGCGGTTGTTCGCGAGGTAGGCCGGGTAGGAGGTAGGGCATGCGTTGGCGCCTCTACTTTCACCCCATGACCTCCACTCCCCACACCCGGTCTGCGGTGTTCGTGCTCGGTGCGCTGTTCTTCCTCTTCGGCTTCGTTACCTGGTTGAATGGTACGCTGATCCCCTATCTCAAGATCGCTTGCGAACTCACTACCGGCCAGGCTTTGTGGGTGCCATTCGTTTTCTACTTGGCCTACTTCTTCCTTTCGTTGCCATCGGCTCTCATCCTGGAGCGTACAGGTATGAAGCAGGGTATGATGCTTGGCCTTTTCGTGATGTCCGTTGGCGCCCTTCTGTTCCTTCCGGCGGCCAACGTTCGGTCTTACCCCATGTTCCTTACTGGCCTCTTCATCATCGGCGCGGGGTTGGCGTTGTTGCAGACCGCGATAAACCCCTATGTGACCGTGGTGGGCCCGATCGAAAGTGCTGCTGCGCGGATCAGCATCATGGGCATTTGCAACAAGGTGGCAGGGGTGTTGGCTCCGATCGTGCTATCCAGCGTGGTGCTGGCCGATGCCGATCAACTGGTGGCCGACCTCTCCGTGATGGATGCCGCAGCGAAGACTGTTCGCTTGGATGAACTCGCAGCCCGTGTGATCCTTCCGTACTCCCTCATGGCCGCAGCCTTGGTGGGTTTGGGCCTGTTAGTGCGCTTTTCGCCCTTGCCAGAACTGGACGCCGAGCGGGACAACGAACCGGTGGAAGGTAGCTTACTCGCCTACCCACGCTTGGTACTGGGCGCGGTTGCCTTGTTCCTGTACGTGGGGGTAGAGGTAATGGCCGGTGATACCATTGGCCTTTACGGCGAGTCGCTGGGTGTTCCCCTCTCCAATGCGAAGTATTTCACCTCACTTACGCTGATCGCCATGGTGGTGGGCTATTTGATCGGGAATGCCACCATCCCCAAGCTCGTGTCCCAATCAACGGCATTGTTGGCTTCGGCCGTAGTGGGCATCGTGTTAACGGCTGTTGCCGTGTTGTTGCCGGTGGATCTGGTGGTGAGGGTGCCGTTCATCGACTTGGAGCACCTCTCCATCATTAAACTCACCGTGCCGTTCACGGTGGTGTGCATCGCGCTGCTCGGTCTGGCGAACGCCTTGGTTTGGCCTGCGATCTGGCCGCTTGCGATCCGTGATCTGGGGAAACACACCCGAAAGGCCAGTGCGGTCCTGGTGATGGCTATCGTTGGCGGGGCGGTACTTCCGAAGGTCTATGGGGTGTTGGCCGAAGGACCACTGGGTTACCAAAGCGCTTACTGGATGATGGTGCCCTGCTATCTGTTCATCCTATGGTATGCCCTTAAGGGCGCACGTTTGCTACGGTGGTGATGGCCGCGTTACCGATGGCCTGTTGAAAACTGCTCGGGACCAAGGAGTCCCCACCCTTGGTGCGCCCCTACCTTCGACACCCGGATAGTGAAACCATCCGTGCAGAACATGTCCACTTCCTCGAAACTCGCCCTTGGCCTCGGCTTTGGGCTGTTCCTGGCCGCCTGTGGTGGCTCTGGCTCAACTGATGACAAAACCGCCGCCGATACCCTTGCCGTGGAGAACACGCCCAAGGAGACCGAGCAACTGAACGTCGGTGGTAGGATCTTCAGTATCCCCTCTCCGGTGCAAGCGGCACTGGCCATGCGTAAAGCTGGCCTGAAGTACCAGAAGGAGCTTACGGCTCCGTTGGAAAAAGCAGATGCCGTTGCAGGCAAAGCACCACAGAGCCTGTTGTTGGGAATGTATAGTGCCGATCTGGCCTATGCTACCGTTCATAAAGACGGCCAACGCGCCATGGCCACCATGCAGGCCATCGAAAAGCTCGGCGGTAAATTGGAACTCACCAATTCGTTCGATCGTGCGTTGCTTGATCGCTTCAAAACGAATCTTGGTAGCGAGGATAGCCTGCTCCAGTTCAGTGGTGTGGCTTTCCGCTCGGCAGACAAGTACTTGAAGCAGAACCAACGGCACGATGTGAGCGCCATGGTGCTCGCTGGGGGATGGGTGGAGTCACTCTATCTTACAGTCTCGGATCCCGCAGCCGCTAAGGACCAGACCTTGGTGAACCGTATTGGTGAGCAGAAGAACACCCTCAGCGCCTTGGTGGAACTGATGCGTGCGAGCGATACGGAGAACGCCGCATCCGATATCACCAAAGCGCTACAGGAGCTGCAAGGTCTGTTCAACGGTGTGGAGCATAACTACACCTTCCAAGAGCCGGTGACCGATGCGGCGAAGAAGACCACCTTCATCAACAGCACCAGCTCCGTTACCATTCCTGCCGATCAACTTACGGCCATCGTGGCCAAGGTGTCGGCCATCCGCAACATGATGCTCGCCTGACCCATGCGTAGGACACTTCTTCTCCTCAGCCTTTCAGCTTCCATCGCCAGCCAGGCGCAAGAGCTCTGCGGCACCATCGCTGATCGTTGCGAAAAGCACATCACGTCCAACTATATCCCCGATGGCCAGTTCTACCGCGCCTTGCTGCAGGGTGATGAACAGGCGGAATTCAACCTGACCCTGTTCGGTGGAACCACCTATCGGGTGGCTGCCTGCAGTGGCGATACCGATGGTATCCTCGTATTCAACGTGGTGGATAAGGCCAACAATGTCCTCTTCAGCAACAAGGACCAGGGGAACGCTCCATATTGGGACCTCGCCGTAGCCAATACAATCGATGTTCGTATTGAGGCTGGCCTCGATCCTACCAAGGCAGGTAGCGGTTGTGCGGTCATGCTCATCGGTTTCAAGAAATAGACCGCCGTCCAGCGGAACCTTCAGGGCGCTCCTCCCGTAAAGAGGGGCGCCCTTTTTTGGACCCCTTCCAAAGCGGGGCTGTGCTGGACGCATGAGCGAGAAGATACTCAAGGCTTTATTGCAGCTGTTCGCCATCATTGCCAAGGGCGATGCGGTGGGTGAAGGTGCGCGTCCGGATAACGCGGCCATCCTCGAGCGTTTCCTACGTAAGCAGTTCAGTCCGGAAGTGGCGGCCGCCCACATGGCGCGTTACCAGGCTTTCGTGCAGGCTTTCCATGCCAGTGGCGGGCAAAGCCGAACAGGACGCAAACGCACCTCGCTCAATTCGGTGAAGGTCCTGAAGATCTGCACCCAAGTGAACGAAGAACTGAACCAACGCCAGAAGTTCGTGGTGTTGGTACACCTGCTCGAGTTCATCAACAGTAACGATGAGGTGAGCGAACAGGAAGCCGAGTTCGTTTCCACCGTTGCGGAGACCTTCAACATCACCCAGGAAGATTTCGCAAGCTGCCGGCGCTTCGTGGACGGGCAGCGGGAGCAACGGGAAGATTCTGCGCACCTGCTCTACATCGATGCAACGGTGAGCAATACCATGCAGCAGGCCCGCCACATCCATGCCCATGGCCTGGAAGGCGAGTTGTGTGTGTTGCACGTGCCCAGTGTGAACCTGTACGTGATGCGCTACACCGGCACCGGTGAGGTGATGATGAACGGACAGCGCATGGGAAGCGACAGCCACTACGTGCTCAGCAATGGCACCAGTGTACGGCCGCCCAGTGGTGTGCCGATCTATTACAGCGATATCCTCTCTGCCTTCATGCAGAAAGGAACACGCTCCAGGATCGTATTCAAAGCGGATGCCATCGAGTATGTGTTCCCCAACAAGCGCCAGGGCTTGCATGAACTGCGCTTGGCGGAGACTGGAGGTAAGCTGATCGGTATCATGGGTGGCAGTGGTAGCGGGAAAAGTACCCTGCTCAACATTCTCAATGGTAATATCAAGCCCAGTCGTGGCCATGTCACCATCAACGGGATCGATGTGCATACGGAGCGTGACAAGATCCGCGGTGTCATCGGCCACGTGAGCCAGGATGATCTGCTGATCGAAGAGCTCACCGTTTTCCAGAACCTCTTCTACAACGCCAAGCTCAGCTTCGGCGACCAGACCGATGAGCAGGTCGTCCTGGCTCACGTGGCCGATCACCCCGCGGATGCGGTCGCGCTCGGCGTGCACATCGATGCCGTTGATGGTGACACGCCCCCGGCTGGGCGCCAGATTTCCATTGAGCACGTTCAGCAG
>JAEYWT010000114.1 GCA_023428865.1 Bacteroidota bacterium
GAACGAGCCTGGTCGTAATTCGAAATTCCGGCCGAGATAACGGGCTCGTACTTGAGGGTCGCTTGCCAACTCCTCCGCGGTCCCTTCGCGGAATATCTCTCCAGAAATAAGCAGGTACGCTCGATCCGTGATGCTAAGCGTCTCCTGCACGTTGTGGTCGGTGATCAAGATGCCGATGTTCTTCTCCTTCAACTTGGCCACGATGCTCTGGATGTCTTCCACAGCGATCGGGTCCACGCCAGCGAAGGGTTCGTCGAGCAGGATGAAGAGTGGCTCGGTGGCCAGCGCACGGGCGATCTCGGTACGTCGCCGTTCGCCCCCGCTGAGCACATCACCCATGTTCTTGCGCACGTGCTGCAGGCTGAACTCGTTCAGTAGTTCCTCCAACTTCGCTTCCTGTTCTGCCTTGGTCTTGCCGCTCACTTCGAGGATCGCCTTGATGTTGTCCTCCACGCTGAGCTTGCGGAACACGCTGGCTTCCTGCGGCAGGTACCCGATGCCCTTCTTGGCCCGTTTGTACATGGCCAGGTCGGTGATCTCGTCGTTGTCCAAGTAGATCTTCCCTTCATTGGGTTTGATCAGGCCCACGATCATGTAGAAGCTCGTGGTCTTTCCAGCGCCGTTCGGCCCCAGTAGACCGACGATCTCGCCTTGCTTCACCTCTACGCTCACGCCGTTCACTACGGTGCGGCGTTTGTAGCGTTTGAAGATGTTGTCCGCGCGCAGCATGCTCGTTAGAAGTTGATGTAGAGCTTAGCGCGCAAGGCCCAAGGTGCCGTACGCGGATGATCGTTGTAGCGCAACCGCCAGATCACGTCGAAGCGCAGCACTTTCAAGATGTTCTCCACTCCGGCACTGGCTTCCATGAAGGGACCGTTGTACAGCGAATACATGCCATCGAGGAAGAGGAGTTCATCGCTGTGCTTCCGATCCAGGTCGCCGGCAACGGCCTTGAAGGTGGCCACCTCGCGCCATTTCAAGCGGCGCAACAAGGGGATCCGGTTGAAGAACAATCCCTCGAAATGGTGTTCTGCGAAGAGTTGCACGTACCGGTCGCTGATGAACTCGAAGAAGTTCATGGTGTTGAACGAGAGATCATCCAGGTAAAAGGTCTCATTGCCGCTGTGGATGGTAAGGAGCGGATAAGGCAGGGTGCCGAAGATGCGACCGCCTTCGAGCGTGGTGCGCATCCAGCCGGCCACTCCGAGCTGCCAACGTTTATAACTGCGTGCGATCACCTTGGTGTATTCGTAGTCGCTGTTGAGCAAGCCGGGAACACCATAGGCCACATGCAATTCCAAGGTGGGGTACTTCAGCATACCAACGGCGATCCGGTCGAACTCACCGCTCACATATTTCTCGCCGTAAGCGAAGCGTGTGTTCAAGCTCACCTCCGCTGTGCGGATGCTGCCCACGCTGCTGATCTCGGGTACAGGTTCCACCTGCAGCCGCTCGTAGCGCAAGGCACCCAACGGTTGCAATGTCCGGTAACGGACCATCACCTCATTGGTGAAACCGCTGAACCACTCGCGCTCCAAGCTGGTCTTCCATTCTTCGACATCGGTGAGCTTGGTGTTGGGGTTGCGCCGGAAAACACTGCCCAGTATGTTGTCGTTCCGGAACGCATTGGTGCTTTGGCCGAGCTGCTCCACGTCGTGCTTGTAGCTGGCACGATACAACAAGCGAGGTTCCTTGCTGATGAAGCCACGCGTGGCCAAGCCGAATTTGAACCGTTCGTCCAGCAGGCCATACGCGGTGTATCCTTCGAACTCCACCCAATTGCTGAAGCTGTTGCTGGTACGTCCACCCAAGCGGAAGCGCATCCCCTCCACGGGGTTGTAGCTCATGGTGGTGAAGTACGGGCCTAGCTCCACCTTACCACGTTCGTAATACCCGGTGGCCAAGGTGCTGATCACATCCACATAGGTGCGGAAGCGCGGTATGGTCTTCATCGTATCCACCATGTGGTAGATCGCGTTCTCCTTGGCGGTCAGTGGCACATGGCGTTCGCGGTCCCAGTAGTCCGCACCCAAGCTGAGGGGATCGATCTCCAGCACCACATCATCCACCCCTTCGTAGAACTTCGCCTCGCGTGGCTGATTGATCACGAAATCCTTGTAGCTGGCATTCCTGCGGCCGTAAAAGCCCTGCACGGCGTTCTTGTTCTTCTCGCCGGTATCGCGGATCACGTTCAGGTCCACCACCAGTTCATCACGGGTGAGCATCCATACTTCCTTCTGCACCTGATCGTACTGCTGCTTCACCCAGAAACCCTGCACGAAGTTGAGGTTGGCGCCTGAGGCGATGCCTGCTTCGATGCGGTGTACGGCATAGGTGGTATCGCTGATCCACATTTCGCCAGAGAAGGCGAGCTCTTGCACCCGCTTTGGTGTGAAGGTGAGCTTGTAGCACCAATACTTGTCCACGAAGGCGCTATCGGTGAGGTAATAATCGTAGTATCCTTTGCCTCCGTCCGCGATCGGGCTCACGAAGTTCTTCCCGAAGATCACCAGGAAGTTGTCGTAGATGTTCACGTTCTGGTACATATCGCCCATGAAGCGTGAAACGCTTTCGTTCTCCACCCCGCTCACTTTGGTACCTCTGATGTACTCGCGCTGCTTCTTGGGGTTCTGGCGATAGTACACCTCGCTCAGGGTCTCCGTCATGAAGATGGGCAGGTACGGCTTGGTGTCTGTGCTATCGATGTTGTCGAAGATGAAGGCGAAGGGTTTGAAGATCTTCTTCTCGGTGAATTCTTCGGTGATGTTGTTCAGGTCGAACTCGATCTTGTTGTACGCGTTGTATTCGTAGGCCGAGAGCTTCTCGCGGTTGTTCACGGGTTTGTTCTTGATCACGCGGCGGAGGATCCCGAAAGCCGGGTTCTCGTCCGTGGGCTTGATCACCACTTCGGCCAATTCGAAGCTGTTCGGTTGCAGGGCGATGTCGATCACCTGGGCCTTATCCTTCTTCACCGGAAAGCTGCGTGCGACGTAACCCACGGAGGTCACCTTGATGCTATCGGTGGCGTAGTAGGTATCGATCACGTAATTGCCATCCATATCACTACTGGCACCAATGCGGCTATCAATGAAGGCGATGCTGGCGAAGGGGATGGTCTCGCCGGTCTTGGCATCGGTCACCTTCCCGCTCACCTTGGTGGTCTGCGCTATGCCAGCCGCTGCCACCAGTAGCAGGAGTAGCAACATAGAGGCGCGAAGGCCGCGGTTCATCGCGCGTTGGGTTGTAGGGTGCGACCTTGGCTCCGGGCGCGCTCCATCCGTTTCACCGTGCGCGCGGAGATCAGGATGCCGAACTCGTAGAGCAACATGAGCGGACCGGAAACGATGAGCTGGCTGACCACATCGGGCGGTGTGAGGATGGCGGCAATGATCAGGATGGCCACGAACGCATGTTTGCGGTACGTGCGCAGGAAGGATGGTGTGACCAAGCCGGCTTTGGACAGGAAGAGGATCACCAGCGGCAACTCGAAGACCACCCCGGTCCAGAGGGTGACCGAAGTGACCATGGCGATATAACTATCCAAGGCCACCGTATTCTGCACCGCCGCGCTTACCTGGTAGGTTCCGAAGAACTGGATGCTAAGGGGCGCGAGCAGGAAATAGCCGAAGCCCACTCCACATAAGAACAGCACGGATGCGAAGAAGACCAACCCACCGGCCGAGCCTTTCTCCGATGGATGTAGGCCGGGCGAGATGAAGCGCCAGAACTCCCACAGGATGTAGGGGAAAGAGAGGATGAAGCCTCCCACGAAAGAGACCATCAGATGGGTGAAGAACTGCCCGCTCATACTGATGTTCTGTAGGCTGAGGGCCAGATCGTTGACACACATGGCATCGCCCATACCGATCCGATGGCCGAGGGCACACATGGCCCGGTAGGTGATGAAAGAGGCGTCCTTCGGGGCCAGGATGATGGCGTCGAAGAGGAAGTCCTTGGCGATGAAACAGCCCACCAGCCCTACAGCCACGGCGATGGCCGAGCGCACGAAGGTCCACCGGAGCACTTCGAGGTGCTCCAGGAAGGTCATTTCC
>JAEYWT010000278.1 GCA_023428865.1 Bacteroidota bacterium
GTATGGATCTCGAAGGCGAAATCCAACGCGGTGGCACCGGCGGGCAGGTTGCGCATTTCGCCGTTCGGGGTGAAGACCACGATCTCGTCACTGAAGAGGTCGAGCTTGAAATCGCGCACGAAGTCCACCGCATTGCTGCCGGTATCTTCCAACATCTCGCGGATGCGGTTGAGCCAATTGTCCAGCGCGGCATTGTGTTCGGCTTCGTCTTTGTACCGGTAATGCGCCGCCAGGCCCATTTCGGCCACCTCGTCCATGCGTTTGCTACGGATCTGCACCTCCACCCAGCGGCCACCAGGGCTCATCACCGTGGTCTGCAGGCTTTCGTAGCCATTCGCTTTGGGTGTACTGATCCAATCGCGCAAGCGGTCGGGGTTGGGCTGGTAATAGTCGGTAACGATGCTGTAGACCTTCCAGCAATCGGCTTTCTCCAGTTCGGGGCGCGTGTCCACGATGATACGGATGGCGAAGACGTCGTACACCTCTTCGAAGGTGACGTGCTTCTTGAGCATCTTGTTGTAGATGCTGTGTACGCTCTTCGGCCGCCCCTTGATCTCATAGTTGAAGCCCTCCTTGTCCATAGCCTCGCGGATGGGCAGGTTGAAGCGGCTGATGAAGCGGCGACGGACGGCCTCACCCTTCTTCAGTTTGGCGCTGATCTCCTCGTAGATCTCCGGTTCCTTGAACTTGAGCGAAAGGTCTTCGAGTTCGCTCTTGATGTTGTAGAGGCCAAGACGATGCGCGAGCGGAGCGTACAGGAACAGTGTTTCGCTGGCGATCTTCAGCTGCTTGTCGCGTGCCATGCTGTCCAGCGTGCGCATGTTGTGCAGGCGATCGGCGAGCTTCACCAGGATCACGCGCACGTCCTGGGCCAGGGTCATCAGCACCTTGCGGAAGTTCTCGGCCTGTATGCTGTCCGTACCGAACTGCATGCCACTGATCTTCGTGAGGCCATCGATGATGGTGGCCACCGTTGGTCCGAAGAGGTCCTTCACATCATCCAGGGTGAGGTCGGTGTCCTCCACAGTGTCGTGCAGCAAGGCGGCGACAACGCTGGTGGCACCCAGCCCGATCTCTTCGGCGCAGATGCGCGCTACGGCGATGGGATGGTAGATGTAGGGTTCGCCGGTCTTGCGTCGCTGTTCCTTGTGCGCTTCAACGGCAATGTTGAAGGCCTTACGGATCATACGGCTCTCTTCCGCCGTGCGTTCGCCCCGGATGGATCGCAGCAGCCCACGGTAGCGCCGCAGGATCTCCGCGCGCTCCTTCACCAGGTCTATCTCCACCTTCTTCTCCACGGGTATTCCGTCCTTCATGGCCTTCGCATCGGTCTTCCGCCGAAAGTTAACGCGTCACGCTCAGGAAAGGGGAGTGGCGGGCAGCACTTCGCCACGCACTTCACCGAATCCGATGCGCACGCCGTTCTTGGAGCAGTGCCCACGCATCACCAAGGTGTCCCCATCCTGTAGGAATTTCCGCTCCGTGCCGTCGTGCAGCTTGAGCGGTCTGGTGCCTTTCCAGGTGAGTTCCAGCAAGCTTCCGTAGCTGTCTTCCGTATCGCCGCTTATGGTGCCGCTGGCCATGAGGTCGCCGCTGCGCACGTTGCAGCCGTTCACCGTGTGGTGCGCCAGTTGCTGGGCCATGCTCCAGTAGAGGTGCTTGAAATTGCTGCGGCAGATCACGGTCTCGCGGTTGTCCGCCGTGGCAATGGCCGCTTCCAGGGCGATATCGAAATGGTGCTCGCCTTGCTGTTGCAGGTATGGAAGCACGGGTGGGTCTTGCACGGGTGAAGCAACACGGAAGGGTTCCAAGGCATCCAGCAACACCACCCAAGGGCTCAAGCTGCTGCCGAAGTTCTTGCCAAGGAAGGGGCCGAGCGGGACGTATTCCCACGCTTGGATGTCGCGCGCGCTCCAATCGTTGAAGAGCACCAGGCCCATGATATGGTCTTCGGCTTCGGCGGTACTGATGCGCTCGCCCAGCGGTTTGCCGTTGAAGGTGATGAAGCCGCCCTCCAGTTCCATGTCCAGTTGGCGCGATGCACCGAACTCGGGTGCCGCATCGGGCGAAGGTTTGTACTGCCCCATGGGCCTGCGGATGGGTGTGCCGCTCACCACGATGCTGCTGCTGCGTCCGTGGTAGCCAACGGGCAGGTGCAACCAGTTGGGTAGGAGGGCGTTGTTCGGATCTCGGAACATACAGCCCACGTTGTAGGCATGCTGGCGACTGCTGTAGAAATCGGTATAGTCGCCGATGCGAACGGGCAGGTGCATCACCACTTGGTCCAATGGTAATAGGGCATCTTCGCGCAGGGCATTGTCATCGCGGAAGGTCGCTTCACCCTCGCGGAGCAGTTGGCTCAAGCGGTTCCGCAGCGCACGCACGGCGGTCTTTCCGCCGGCCATGATGCTGTTGAGGTCGGGTTCCAGGAAGGCTTCGCGTGGAATGCCGAGGCCATCGAGCAGGGCCACATCGGCCAGGATGCTGAGGTCCACTACCGTATCGCCGATGCGTGTGCAGGGCACCGGCGGCTCACCATTCCACGAGGCGATGCCCAGCGGCAGGTTCTGAATGGGGATGTCGCTGTCTATGGGAACGGGGATCCAAGAGCGAAGGGCGGGGGCGTTGGCGGTGATGGACATGGCGGTCGCAAAGGTGGGCATGCGCGGTGGAATGGACGTGTGCTGATAGAGAAGCTTGCCGCATCTTCACGCTCCGAATGGCATCCAAGCTGGCACGATCAGTAGTGGCACTCTTTGTGGTGGGGCATCTCTTGCTTGTGCTGGCTTATACGCTACCACGGAATTGGGTGCCTGTGCGTTTGGTGATCCTCAGCGGTCATGTGATGCGTCCGCTTTTCGCGCAACACTGGAACTTGTTCGCGCCGGACCCATGGACGTGCGAGCGGCGCTTGGAAGTAGGGTTTCCTGATGGTTCGTGGCGACAGGTCGTTGGAAAGGACCGCCACTTCCTGTTGCGGCGGGCTGCGCGTCCGTTGGCCGAGTTGGTCGCCAATGATCTGGAGCGCGGGGAGCGCGTGGTACGAAAGGAGCTTGCTGCGGCGATGCGTGGGTTGGTGCGCGATATCGGCCGGGAGATGCCGGAGCTGCGGTTCAGGCTGGTGGAGCGCTGTGTGGTGGATGCCGCTGAACCAACGCAGCGGTCCGAGACGATCAAGCTTCTTCAGCTCCCTGCGCCATGAGGCTTCCTTGGCGTTCCATACGGTTGTTGCAGCGCGGGGTACACCTGTGGCTGTTCGGCTTTCTACTAAGCACCTTGCCGGCGGCCGAATGGTTGTGGTCACAACCTGTCATTCCTCCACTCCCGGCGCCGCCCGGAAAACTGGCCTGGGCCACCCATGCCTTCGCCACCTGGCTTTCTCCGGACCTGGCCCTACCCGCTGTGCTGGTGCTTCTGGTGTTGGCGCTTCGGTCGGTGGTGCTGCCTTCCCGCTGGTACATCACCTTGGTGGAGTGGATGCTCTTCAGCAGTTTGGTCAATTTCAGTTGGCTTGCGGCAACGGGTGGGCACCAATTGATCACCAATGTGCTCTTCTGGATGATCTTCCTGCCCGCTCGGGAGGAACAGGTCGGGTCAGGTACGATCATCGGCCCGCTTGGTGTGCTGTACCGAACGGCGTTCTGGATCATTCGGTTGCAGTTGTTGGTGGCTTATGCGGTAACGGGTTTGCTGAAGCTTACCGGCCAGTTCTGGCTGGCGGGTGATGCGGTCGGCATCGTGGCCTCCGATGGACATTTCGGCCCGGCGTGGCTGGCTGGTGTGTCTTGGCTGGCCTTAATAGTGAACTATGC
>JAEYWT010000319.1 GCA_023428865.1 Bacteroidota bacterium
CCTTCGATCTACGCTACCGTGCCGTTGGGGATGATGAGTGGATCGAACTGGAGAACATCGCACAACCGTTCTTCCAACTCGAGAACATCACACCCTGCACACCGTACGAACTGCAAGTGCTCACCCAATGCGAAGAAGAGTCCAGCACGTACAGCAACCTCTTCACCTGGAACAGCGACGGCTGCTGCACCCCACCCACCGGCCTCAGCGCAGGCTTTGCGGGTGAGAACATCGTGAACGTGCTTTGGAACCCGATCCTCGCCGCCAACTCATACGATGTGCGCTACGCACCGTTCGGCACAACGGACTTCACAGAGATCAACAACATCACTGGCAGTACGCTGGAGCTAACGCCATTGGAGGTCTGCAGCCAATACTCCGTACAAGTGCGTTCCATCTGCAACGGCACACCTACCGTTTGGTCCGTGGCTATTACCGTTCGCACCATGGGCTGCGGTGCCTGCACCGACCTGCCCTACTGCCCCACGGAAGGTGGCGATAGCGAGGACGAATGGATCGCTCGGGTGAAGTTCGGGGAGATCGACCACAGCTCTGGAGATGATGGCGGCTATGGCGACCATACCGACGTGAGCACTACTATGGAGGTAGGTTATGTGGATACCATTCGCATCGAACCCGGCCACAGCGGCTTCCAATTCAACGAGCGGTATCACGTGTGGATCGACCTTGACCAGAACGGCACATTCGATGCTCCGAACGAACGGGTGTTCGCTACGACCGTAGGGAGCAACCAGCCCGTGCAAGGCCTCGTGGAAATACCCGCTAACACCACCTTGGGGCAGACCCGAATGCGCGTGATCATGCGCTACAGCTTAGCTCCAGTGGCGCCCTGTGTCACTTCGTTCGACTACGGTGAAGTGGAGGACTATTGCATCAACTTCATCCTCAACTCAGGGAACAGCGTGCGTGAAAGCACTACTGACCTTGACCTTCTGATCCATCCGGTTCCAGCTTCGGAAAGCGCCACCATTCGCAGCGCCCGTGCCAACGGTGGGGTGCAGGTGATCGATGCGACCGGACGCACCGTACTGAACGAACGCATGAACGGTGACCTGCATGTGCTCGGTACAAGCTCCCTTGCCGAAGGCTCCTACACCGTGTTTGTGGTGCATGGCAACGAGCTGGTGGAACGTGGTCGCCTGATGGTGATACACAGCCGCTGACCATGCCCGCTGCGGCTCGCAGGTTAACTTCGGCGCCGCATGAAAGGGATATCCGCCGTGATCATCACGCGCAACGAAGCGCACAACATCGCACGTTGCCTGATCTCCCTGCAATTGCTGGTTGATGAAGTGATCGTGGTGGACGCCGAAAGCACCGACGATACCGTACGGATCGCCACCGACCACGGGGCGCGTGTGATCGTTCGCGCATGGACCGATTACTCCGACCAGAAGAACTTCGCCAACGCACAGGCTCGCGGGCCGTACATCCTTTCCATGGATGCCGACGAAGCCATATCGGCCGAACTACGCGCGGCATTGATGGACGCAACGAAACAAGGACTCTCTGGTGCCTACCGTTTCAACCGCCTGACCAACTACTGCGGCACTTGGGTACGCCATGGTGGCTGGTATCCCGATTCCAAAGTGCGCCTTTTCCCAAAAGCAGGAACCCGCTGGCAAGGCGAGCATGTACACGAAGAACTGCAGCTGGCACCACATACCATCGTGCACCAACTCGATGGCGATCTGCTGCATTACTCCTATCCCACGGTAAGCTCACACGAGGAGCGCATCGAACGGTATAGCGATCTACACGCCCGCAAGCTTTTCGCAGCGGGCAAACGGCCCGGGTGGTTTAAACGCACCTTCTCGCCTGCGGTGAAATTCTTCCAAGGCTATGTAGTGCGACTCGGCTTCCTCGATGGAAAGGCCGGTTACACCATTGCGCGGTTGAGCGCACGTGCAGTGCGACTGAAGTACGCCAAACTCCAACGCCTGCGTGAACAAGGCACCTGATCACATCATCCTCAGCCGAACGGACAGCATCGGCGATGTGATGCTCACGCTGCCCATGGCGGGCTTGCTGAAACAGCGGTTCCCCGGTGTTCGCATCACCTTCATCGGCCGCACCTACACGAAACCCGTGTTGGAACGATGTGCCCATGTGGACCGCATCATCACCCTCGAAGAACTGGAAGCTGGCGATGCTCCTGCCCCGATCCGCGCACTGGATGCCGACGCATTCGTCCATGTGTTCCCCCGCAAGGAATTGGCCCGATGGGCGCGCCAAGCCGGTATTCCCATGCGCATCGGCACCAGCCATCGGTGGTGGCATTGGTTCACCTGCACCCAGCGCGTATCCTTCAGCCGCAAACGCAGCACGTTACACGAGGCGCAGCTGAACCTGAAGTTGCTTGAACCATTGCTGGACAGTCCGACACCACCTTTAGGAACACTGGCTACCTGGAGCGGTTTCATCCCACCCGCTTTACCTGAGCGGCTCACGACATGGCGCAGACCTGGAACCCGGTCGGTGATCCTGCACCCAGGCTCGAAAGGCAGTGCGGTGGAATGGGGCTTGGACAATTTCGCAGCACTCATGCGTAGGCTGAGCCATGGTCCTTACACGGTCGTGGTGACCGGTACACAAGCCGAAGCGGACCAATATCGCACAGTGCTGCCGCTCGATCTTCCGAACACGATCGATGCTGGTGGAAAGCTGACACTGAACGAGCTCATCGCCTTGATCGGCTCGAGCGATGCATTGGTGGCGGCGAGCACCGGTCCACTGCACATCGCAGCCGCCAGTGGCATACGCGCCATCGGGCTCTTCGCACCACGCAGACCGATCCACCCCGGTAGATGGGCACCCATCGGCCTTGATGCACACGCCTTGGTACACGACCCCGCGTGCGCCACCTGCGCTGCAGGCCGACCCTGCGAATGTGTCAGGTTGATCAGCCCCGATCGTGTGGCCGCTCTAATGGAAGAGCTTCCGATCCGCTGAGCCGAGGAGCAGCGAATACCAACAACGTGTAATAGAACGCGAAGAAGGTGGCACCCACCTGCGTCTCGATGGTATCATCCGTCAGGCACGAGATACCGAAGATCACTGCGAAGGCGATGAACAAGGGCTGCCGCCAGGCTTTCATGCGATAGGCCGGCCACCACCAAGCGATGATACTGTAGACAAACCCGATCACACCGAAACTGATCCATAGCGTAAGGTATTGGTTGTGCGCGCGATGCCGCCACTGTGGAGAAAGCCGTGAACCCGATCGCTCGTAAGCGTCTTGGAAAGCCTGCTCCGTATCGCCTGTGCCTACACCGAACAACCAATTCTTCCTAGCTATTCCGAAGCCCGTCTTCAAGTACTCCAGGCGCATGGCCACCGAATGTCCATCCACTGCGCCCATGGCATGGTATTGCTGTAGTTCGAACACGACCTCGTCGAAACGTGCGGTGGCTCCAGCCCAACGGGGCGGATGTGCGTTGGTGATACCGCGCTCGATGGCATTGATATCCGCAGCGGAAAGCGAGGCAAGAGCCACACTGTCCTTTTTGAGTCCTTTCGATGCCATATAACGCACCAAGGTGCTCCAGACCGGATGGCCCTTGGCATCTTCACCGTTGAAGGGCACCTCGCTCCTGGCGGCCCAACCGCGTTCCAACTCGTCCATAGCCACGTATACCCACACGTGGTTGCCGTTCTCCATCTGTGGATTGCGGATGTCATGTTGGTAATCGGCGCCGCCCTCCGTGCGCTCCAACTTCTGATCGAGTGCTGGATCGGGCAGGTGGTAGCGCGACACGACTTCACGCCAACCAATGAGCAGTAGTAGCAGAGGGACAATGACCATGATGGAGCGCAACGACCAACGTACCCGATGTGTCATCCTCGCCGACCATCGCCAAAGGAACACTGCTGCGATCACCACGAGGATGAAATAGCCTTGGATGCTTCCCAACCGATCGATGTAGAACAGGCACCAAAGCGCCGCAGCATGACCGGCGTATCGGAGGTACTTCGGCCCACCACGATCCCATAAAAAGACCACGATGGCCAGGCAAAGCATTAAGGCAAGCCGGATGTGGCTAATGAAGACCGAAAGCGACCTGTAGTCCGCTGATTGTCCATAACGCACCGCCAGACTCGCGAAGGTGCTGACCACCACACTCCATGCGCCGAAGAGCAGAACGGCCCTGAACTCATCGGACTTCAATGGTGAAGAGGCCCCGAGCACTGCACCGAAGGCAAGCACCGGCAAGAGGATGCGCACTAGATCGAAGCCCCACTTGTGATCCGATGTCCACAACAAGCCGATGACGTGCAACACGAAGAAACTGATGAAGATCAGCGACGGCGCCTGTGTGAATGCCCTGCGGAAACGCGCCTTCAGATCCTTCCGCACAACACCTTCCACCAGCCAGTTGCCCACCAGTAGCAATTGCGCCATGCTTAAGAGCGCCTTGCTCCATGGCAACATGATGGCGACGAGCACCAACGCACACAGATGCACCACACGGAATGCATCGCGACCCCGCAACAGGTCCGATGGCGCAGCTGTCATCCGACCTACTTACCGGTCTTCACCGCAGTGAGCACCTCGTTGTACTTCGGCCCGTTCAACACGTCCACCGCAGACTTCACGGAAGGGTCCGTAGCGAGTGCAGCCTTTGCGCGACCGGTCTGGTAGTAGTAACGACCAACGATCTCGTTGCGCAGTACCTCTTCGATGTCCGTGCGGAACATGTTGAGCTCTTCGGTGCGGTCCGGGGTAAGCCTTGCCTTCAACGCATCCAGCTGGCCTTTCGCGTGGTCGTAATAGCGTTCTTTCTTCGCCACTTCCTCCAACTTCTTGTAAGCGTCCAAGGTCTCCGTATCATACTCGAAGTTCTTGTCCTTCACATAGTCCACGAACTCTTTGTACAAGGCATCGCTGATCCTGAACTCTTCGGCCGGCGCGATCTCCGGAACACGCAGGCGATACTTGGTGGCGAAGTCGAAGAAGAGGTCCTTGCTGTACAGACCGCCCACCACTTTGGCCAGTTCAGGATCGGTCACATCCACATCGGGCAGGATACCGCGGCCGTCGAACACCGGGCGACCGTTGCGTGTCTTGAACTCGGCGATGGCTTCGGCCTTCACCTCTTCCACCTTGCCCGTGCTATCGCGGTGCGAGTAGTCCAGCTTTTGGATGCAGCGGCCGCTGGGGATGTAATACTTGGCCACGGTCACTTTCAACTTGCTGTTGTAATAGAGATCGCGCGTTTGTTGCACGAGGCCCTTCCCGAAGGTGCGCTCGCCCACCACCACCGCACGGTCCAGGTCCTGTAAGGCGCCGCTAACGATCTCGCTGGCACTGGCGCTCTGCCCATCAACGAGCACCACCAACGGAATGCTGGCATCGAGCGGCTCGCTCAAGGTCTTGTAGGTCTTATCCCACTCGGGGATCTTACCCCGGGTCTCCACCACCAGCTCGTTCTTGGGTACGAAGAGGTTCACGATGTTCACCGCTTCGCGCAGCAGACCACCGCCGTTGCCACGCAGATCGAAGACCACCTTCGTGGCTCCTTGTTCCTTCAGCTCCTTCAGTGCATTACGCACCTCTTGCCCTGCGGTCTGGGTGAAGCTGTTCAGTTTGATGTAGCCCACTTTGTTCACCGGATCGATCATGCCTTTGTAGGGCACATCGGGTATTTTGATCTCTTCCCGTGTAAGCGAGTGCGTAACGGGTTCCATGCCTTGGCGCTGCGTGATCACTTTCACCACACTGCCCGCCTGGCCCTTCAGCAACTTGCTCACCTCATCGGTCTCCATGCCAGCGATGCGGCGACCATCCACTTCGATGATCTCATCTCCCGCCCAGATACCCGCCTTCATGGCCGGGTAACCCTCATACGGATCACTCACGAAGACGCGATCGTTCGAGCGTTTGATCAACGCCCCGATACCGCCGTACTGCCCGGTGGTCATGAAGCGGTAATCCTCCATATCGCTTTCGGGGATGTACTGCGTATACGGGTCGAGCGAGTTCAACATCGCATCGATACCGGTCTTCATCAGTTGCCCCGGTTGGGTATCATCCACGTAATAGATGTTCAGCTCCTTGTACAGCTCGGTGAAGATCTCCAGGTTCTTGCTGATCTCGAAGTAGCTGTCTGCCGCGGAAATGGTGAACGCACCACCGCCCACGATGGCCGTGCCCATGAGCCAGAGCTTCCACTTCGGCATGCGGGTGTTCTTCTGCTTATCCATGTTTCTTCGGTGCTTGTGGAACGGGGTCGTGGCCGTGGCCGCCCCAAGGATGACAAGATAGGATGCGCTTGAGGGTGAGGTAGCCGCCACGGAACGCTCCGTGGGTGCGCAAGGCTTCCAGACCGTATTCCGAACAGGATGGGGTGTAGCGGCAGGCGCCCGGCAATAGCGGGGAAAGGGCGAAGCGGTAGAGGTGTACCAGCCCGATCAACGGCCATGCGAACAGCTTACCCATGCTTCTCCATCCAACGATCCAACGACCGGGTTATTTTCAACTGCGTCTCTGCCAGCGTTAACGGTGCCCTGCCTTGGTAGATGAACAACCATGCACATTGCTTGCCACGTTCGCGCAAGCGGGCATGGTAGGCAGCCTTGTTCAACCGATAGGCTTCGCGCAGGAGCCTGCGTGTACGGTTGCGATGGACAGCCAGTTTCATGTAGCGCTTCGGTATGGCGAAAGCTACTTGGGCGGCGACCGGGGCTGGTAGTTCCATGATACGGCCCACGAGTTTCAGCGGTGCCTCGTGGATGGCACGCCCTTGGGTAACGACTTCCTGGATCCGTAGGCGGCCGGTGAGGCGCTCGTGCTTGCTGAAGGTAGGCCGCTCCATGGGTTACGGGCGGAACATTTGCGATGAACGGTTGGCCCGGTGACGCGCGTGGGTCACTTCTTCTTGGCCTCGCGCTTGATGAAAAGCTCCATGGCACCGGTCATGCTCGGTGCTTCGGGCAGAGGCGCCTCCAGGTCCAGTCGGAAGCCATTGTCGCGCACGGCCTTTGCGGTAGTGGGGCCGAATGCCGCAATGAAGACTCCGTTCTGCTTGAATTTGGGGAAGTTCTTCTTCAAGCTTTCAATACCTCCCGGGCTGAAGAACACGAGCATGTCGTACTTCAGGTCCTTGATGTCGCTGAGGTCGCTGGCCACCGTGCGGTAGAACACCGCGTTGGTGTACGAGACGTTCGCTTTATCCAACAACGCTGGGATCTCGCCCTTCTGGATATCGCTGCATGGCACCAAAAACTTCTCGTCCTTGTGTTTCTTGATCACATCCATCAGGTCGCCGAAGGTCTGCTTGCCGATGAAGACCTTGCGCTTGCGGTACACGATGTACTTCTGCACGTAGTAGGCCACGCTCTCGCTCACGCAGAAATACTTCATCATCTCCGGCACGGTGATCCGCAGTTCCTTGCACATGCGGAAGAAGTGGTCCACCGAGTTGCGGCTCGTGAGCACGATGGCCGTATGGTCCAGGATGTTCACGCGCTCCTGCCGGAAATCCTGCGCGGGAACCGCTTCCACTTTGATGAACGGACGAAAATCGATCTTCAAGCCGTACTTCTTGGCCAGCTCGTGGTAAGGCGACTTCTCATCCGTTGGCGCCGGCTGCGATACGAGAATGGTCTTGATCTTCAAGGCCGATCGGCTTAGGAGTGGAACTGGGGAAGAGTGGAATTGCGCCAATGATCGATAGCCAGTAGCACCGGTATCAATTCGGCGGCGCAAAAGTATAGAATAATGTAGCGGAGCGGAACGCCCTCCCCCAAGCCGATCCACACCCCCCGGAGCCAGCGGTAAAGCAACAACAAGGCCATGACCGCCCCGCCGCACACCACCGCCCAAGGGCGCCAGCCCGGTTGGTAGGCGATGAACACCACCAGGGGCAACAGCACAAGACCGGTAAGGATGAAGACCACAAAGCCCGTGTAGATGTACTCCTGCATGCCATGGTCTATCCGCAGCACGTTGCCTAGAAAACGCAGTAATAGGAAGTGGCCGAGTAGTACGGCCACCACTCCACCCGCAAGCACCAGAAAGGATGCACCATCCCGCAACAACACCATCGCCTGCCAACCGAATAGCGCCAGGGTGGTGGCCCCGATCACCAGCAGGCCGATGAAGGCCCGGTCCTGGAGGTCCATTTCCTCCCGAAGCACCTGCTTGCCCAACCGCATGCTGAACATGCTCTGCCCCAGCAGGCGCCACTTCCGCGGAGAACCCACCTGGATCAACACCACCAGCAGCACCACCAGCAACAACACGGCCGTTACCCACTCGGCATTCAGCGGATCGAGCGGGCGTAGGCTATCGGTGGCGGGCAGGGCGCTTCCCATCGGATCGCGAAAGTAGCCGCCCCCAACAACCCTCCGGCGCCGTAGCGCTTGCTACTTTTGCACGGCCAAGACGGGGCAAGGACCCGCCCCACCAGAACCACGCATACGCCAACGCCGTACCAACGGCGCAACCCATGAGCACCACTTCCGCACCCGCCGCCAAGAAGAACATGACCGACCTCTACCAGCACCCAGACCACTACTTGGTGGACGAACTGCTGACCGAGGAACAGAAACTGATCCGCGATACGGCACGGGCACATGTGAGCAAGCACCTGAAACCGATCATCGAAGAGCGCTTCGAGAACGCCTCCTTCAGTAAGGACATCATTCCCGGGCTGGCAGAGATCGGCGCCTTCGGGCCCTTCGTTCCGGAACAATACGGCGGCCCGGGCCTGGACCAGATCAGCTACGGCCTGATCATGCAGGAGATCGAACGCTGCGACAGCGGCTTGCGCAGCCTTTGCAGCGTACAAGGCTCCTTGGCCATGTACCCCATTTGGAAATACGGCAGCGAAGAGCAGAAGAAGAAATGGCTGCCAGACATGGTGCAGGGTAAGAAGATCGGCTGCTTCGGCCTTACCGAACCCGACTTCGGCAGCAACCCCAGCGGCATGGTCACCACCTTCAAGGACATGGGCGACCACTACCTGCTGAACGGGGCCAAGATGTGGATCAGCAATTCGCCCTTCGCCGACCTAGCGGTAGTGTGGGCCAAGGCCGAGAACACCGAAGGCCGCATCCATGGTCTGATCGTAGAGCGCGGCATGGAAGGGTTCACCACGCCCACCACACACGGTAAACTCTCGCTGCGTGCAAGCCCTACTGGGGAGCTCGTGTTCGATAATGTGAAGGTGCCGAAAGGCAACCTCCTGCCGGGCAAGAGTGGCTTGGGAGCACCCCTTGGTTGCTTGGATAGTGCCCGCTACGGCATCGCTTGGGGAACCCTCGGCGTGGCCATGGAGTGTTATGATGTAGCACTACGGTACAGCAAGGAGCGTATCCAATTCGGCAAGCCGATCGGTGGTTTCCAGCTCACCCAGAAGAAGCTCGCCGAAATGATCACCGAGATCACCAAGGCACAGTTGCTCACTTGGCGTTTGGGCGTGCTGCGGAATGAAGGCCGCGCCACCACGCAGCAGATCAGCATGGCCAAACGGAACAACGTACACCTGGCCTTGACCGTGGCCCGCGAGGCACGCCAGATCCTCGGTGGTATGGGCATCACCAATGAGTACCCGATCATGCGCCACATGATGAACCTCGAGAGCGTGGTGACCTACGAAGGCACGCACGACATCCACCTGCTGATCACCGGTGCGGAGGTGACGGGGTTGGCGGCGTTCAAATAACGCAACGTTGGAAGGCGCATCACTAGGCGCTATCCGATCTTGAAGAACGGCGCAATCATCATCGCGCCGTTCTTCGTCCCAATACTGCGGAAAGCCAAGTCCGCGCCTCGGCCTCTTCTTCGAACACCCGCGCCTCGAACGCCTGTGCGTAATAGCGGAAATAGAATTTGGCAGCTGTGTTCTGCTGCATGCTCGGTGCTACGATGGCCAATGCGATGATCAGGCGTGCTTCGCTATCCTGTCGGAAATGGTCCTCGTTCATCGCTGGTGGATGCACCGGCATTTCGTGGGGCAGGATGATCAACAGTAGATGGGGTTCGCCTTCGGCTAGCTTCCAACGCGCTTTGCGGTTGCGATCGATCACCCCTGGCCCGAAACGTGCGTCTGGTTTGTACCGCTGCTCGACCATGCGGTCACCGATCCGTTCGATGATCGCCGTTGGCGTTTCGATGCGCTGCCCAACCATCTTCATCGGGCAATACTGTAGCGGACGACACAGGTCGTTGTGCTGAACATGGTGGTAAGCCGAACCGGGACTTCCACCGGTCAGCAACGCTAATACGAACGACATCCAAAGGGTTGCCTGATCGTTGATGATCCGTTGATGAACTGTGCGATCCCGTGCGCACTTGGGATCAAGCCTCTTCCTTGATCACTTCCACGAGCTGCTCTTTCAACCATTGGCGCGCCTCTTCCTCTTGATCGAACACGCGTGTGCGGAAGACCGTGGGGAAATAAGAGAAGAACAACTTGGTTACCATCTCGGCCATGTTGTCGTGTACCACCACGGCCAAGGCCCGCAACGTGTCCAGTTCGCGCTCTGCACCGAAATGATCAACACCGGTAACGCTCACATCGAAATCCATATCCTTCGGTATGATGCTGAGCATGACACAGGGCATGCCTTCCGCCAACTCGAACCGTGCGCGTTTGTTCTCTGCGAAGCCTTTCAGATCGATACGCTCGCCCAACCGATAACGCTGCTCGATGTAACCCGGGCTCACCAAGGTCATGGATGCGATGCGTGTTTCTATGGTACGCGGTTCGAAGCTCATGACACGTGCAAGGTACGGCGCCAACGAGCCCTTGCCACAGCCCTACCATCAACAGGCGAGCATGGAATTCCCCTGACCGGCTGGAGACACAACCACCCTTGTGCCCGATAGCTTTGGACGCTCACACACGACCGCTGGAACCCAAGCCCACACCAGCTCGTAGAAAGCCCTTCGCGAGAGCGTAGCCGCATGCTTTTCAACTCGATCGATTTTGCGATCTTCCTCCCGATCGTCTTCGTGCTCTACTGGGCTCTGAGGAAGCACCTGTTGTTCCAGAACGCGTTCCTGATCATCTCGGGGTTCGTATTCTATGGCTGGTGGGATTGGCGCTATCTGGGTCTGCTCATCTTCACATCGGGCACCGATTACCTGGTGGCCATGGGCCTGGAGCGCAGTGCGGATGAGCGTCGGCGTAAGGCCTTGCTGGTCGTTAGCCTGGTGGCCAATCTGGGACTGCTTGGGTTCTTCAAGTACTACGACTTCTTCATCCATAGTTTCCATTCGGCTTTCACCGTCATGGGGCTTCCCTTCAACCTGCGCACGTTGAACCTGGTGTTACCGGTAGGCATCAGTTTCTATACGTTCCAAAGCCTGAGCTACACGATCGACGTCTATCGCAGACAATTGCGCGCAACACAGCACCCGATCACGTTCTTCGGCTTCGTCAGCTTCTTCCCACAAATGCTGGCCGGACCCATCGAACGTGCCCGCCACATGATCCCACAGTTCGAGAACACCCGCACGTTCGACATCGCCCAGGCGCGCGACGGCCTGCGTCAGATGCTATGGGGCCTGTTCAAAAAGATAGTAGTAGCGGACAACTCCGCACAGATCGTGAATCACTTCTATGCCGCACCCGAGCAACACAGTGGCGCAACACTGCTTCTTGCCACGGTGTTCTTCGCTTTCCAGATCTACGGTGATTTCAGCGGCTACAGCGACATAGCGATCGGCTGTGCGCGACTGTTCGGCTTTGAGCTCATGCGCAACTTCGCCTTTCCGTACTTCAGTCGCGACATCGCGGAATTCTGGCGCCGCTGGCATATCTCCCTCAATACCTGGTTCCGCGACTATCTCTACATACCGCTTGGTGGCAGCAAAGGCAGCAAGACCATGGTGGTGCGGAACACAATGATCATCTTTCTGGTGAGCGGCTTCTGGCACGGCGCCAACTGGACGTTCATTGCCTGGGGTGCAGTGAATGCGCTGTTCTTTCTTCCCCTGGTGCTGATGGCACGCCACAAGAGCACGACCGGAACGGTGGCCGAAGGGCGCTGGCTACCTGATGCGCGAGAGGTGATGCAGATGCTGTTCACGTTCGCCATGGCATGCTTCGCTTGGATCTTCTTCCGCGCGCAGAACATGGACCAAGCATATACCGTGATCGGCAGCATACTCTCCGGTTCATTGTTCCAAGTGCCGGAAGTTTCGAGCATGCTCACACTTTCGATCTCACTTCTCGGCATCGGTGTCACACTACTCGTGGAATGGATCGGGCGTGAACGGCAATATGGGTTACAGTGGGATGGCATTGCGACCAAGCCGGTGCGATTCGCATTGTACTACACGCTCATCGCCATCATCATCGTATGTGCACCACTCGGTGGAGGCGAATTCATTTACTTCCAGTTCTAAGCCATGGTACGCCGTTTCCTCCTCCAATGCCTGAAGCTTTCACTGCCCATGGTGGTGTTGTTCGCGTTGGTGGCCTGGGTGGATCCGTATTGCCTCTACCATACGGGCGGTCCTGTCCCGCGCAGCTTGAAGGAGAAGAACCTCTACCACAGCGGTCGCACCATGCCCTTCAGCAACATGATGTGGAAACTGGTGGACTTCCGTAGAAGCCCGAACGGTAATATCCTTCTTGGTGATAGCCGCCTTTCCTATTTCGACCTGGATAGCTTGAAGAAGCTTACCGGTGAGGACTATTACAACCTGGGCGTCCCTGGCGGGAATTATGTGACCATCGACCATACGTTCCGCTATGCCGATAGCCTTGCCAACTTGCAGAATGTCGTGGTGCAGGTCTCCTTCCGTGGCCTACACGCGAGCCAGAACTTCGACATCTACGCCGAACCTGCAGCGCTGCTCGAAAAGCCCTGGTCGTATATGTACAACCGCCGGGTGATCGAAGCCGCCGGACTGAACCTGTATAGCAGCCTGTTCCCCAATAGTATGACCTACGATGTGCCAGGAGCGGACCTCTGGCAACAGGTATTGGATGCGGAGCGCGCCGCTGCGCAGCAATGGGCCATGGACACTTCGGTATACGCCGATCTGCAGCACATCGCCGACCGCTGCAAGGCTGAAGGTGCCCACCTGACCTTCGTGGAGTATCCGACCCATCCCGACCTGCAACGGATCGTAGTGGAGAACGGACTGGCAGCCCACCGCGCCGCTTACCTCGCCCGTTTGCGCAGTATGGCCACGGTGATAGACCTGGACCAGCCCGGCATGTTCCCGGCTGACCGCAGCTTCTGGCGCGACCCGCTGCACCTGACCATCGACGCCCAGCGCGCGTTGATCCCCCTGATCTGGAGCTCCAGTCAGAACTGATCAGAAGCTTGGTGGAGTTGACGATCCGTCGACCGGAGCCTCCTTCACTATCGAACAGAATGGCCTGTTCATCGGGCATCCCTGTTTATTCGTAGAACCAACGGCTATTCCGACGAATCGGACCTTGGCGGGTGTGGAGCCGGTCGAGGGCCGGACCAAGGATGCCTGGCGCGGGTCGAAGGCCACCGAAATGGCCGCCAGATAAGGGATCCCGGCTAGGAACATGTGGGTGACAACCCCTAGCTTTGAGGCCGTTATCAACAACGCATTGGTGGTGCTGCGAAGCTTGAATTCCTACCCCGTGACCCACCTCCTCTCCCAGGGTGTGACGGAAATGGACCCTTTCGTCTAATATATCGCCCTGACCACCAACCCATTACGACCTAACCGACCTTCACCAGAGCATGCTCCGCTCCCTTAGCCTCTCGATCACCCTGCTCCTCGCCGTGTTCGGTGCGGCCCAATCCTCGTCGGAATTGGCTGCTGTGCGGGTGACCGCCACGGTGCAATCCACCCCAGCCATAACCCTGAGCTGGGCGCCGATCGGTAGCACTTCGTCCATCACGATCTTCCGCAAAGCGAAAACAGGCACCTCCTGGGGTTCTGCCGTGGCCACACCGTCTTCCACCGCCACCACGTGGACGGACAATAACGTGAGCGTTGGCACCAACTACGAATACAAAGTGGTTCGCGTGGCAGCTGGTGTCACAGGTACGGGTTACATCAATACGGGCATCCAAGTGCCGGTGGTGGACTACCGCGGTAAGATCATCTTGCTGGTGGACAACACGCTTTCGTCTTCCCTCAGTGCCGAATTGACCGAATTGACCAACGACCTCCGCGCTGACGGCTGGGGTGTGCTCCGCAGCGATGTCTCGCGTACCGCCTCGGTGGTGAGCATCAAAAGCATCGTGCAGGCGCACTACAACAGCGACCCAGCCAATGTGAAAGCGCTGTACATCATCGGTCACGTGCCGGTGCCGTACTCCGGCAACATCACCCCGGATGGGCATGAGGACACCCGTGGCGCACGACCGACCGATGCCTACTACGCCGATGTGAACGGCACTTGGACGGACAACACGGTGAACAACACCAACACCACCCAACAGCGTACATGGAACACCCCCGGTGATGGCAAGTTCGACCAAAGCGACCTGCCCTCCAGCGTGGAATTGCAAGTGGGCCGTGTGGACATGTATGACATGCCGGCTTTCGGCCAGACCGAAGTTCAGCTGATGCGCAATTACTTGACGAAAGCGCACAACTATAAGGTGAAAGGCTGGGTGCCACAGACCCGTGCGGTGCTAGTGGACAACCTGCAATGGCTTGGCAACCCCGTAGCGGCCAGTGGATGGCGTGCTTCTGCATTGGTAGGACAGGTGAGTCCGGTGCCACCAGCTCCGGTGCTCAGCTTCAAAAACTACATCAACGGCCAGAGCTACCTGTGGTCCGCGCACTACGGCGGTGGCTTGATCGCCTACGACAACGGCGTAACCACTTACAACGGCACGGATGGCGGGATCACTACGCAGGAGTTGGCCAACAGCGTTACGATGGGCGGTGTGTTCAACATGGCCCTGGGTAGTTTCTTCTACGACTTCGACAGCCGCAACAACTTCCTGCGCGCGGTGATCGCACGGGGCGATGCGCTCACCAACTGCTGGGCGGGCATCCCCTCATGGTATTTCCACCACATGGGCTTGGGCGAGAACATCGGTTACAGCGCTGCCGCCAGCATGAACAACACGGGGCTTTACCTGCCCCTTACCGAAGGCTGGCAAAGCTCCATCGGTCGTACCCACATGAACTTGATGGGCGACCCTTCGTTGCGCATGAAGATGGTGGCACCACCCTCCAACTTGGTGGTTTCGAACTCCGGCGGTAATGCATCCTTCTCCTGGACAGCCAGCACGGACGCATCCATGGGCTATCACCTCTACCACGTGGATGTGGCCAACGGAACCACCTCCCGGTTGACCACCAACCCGGTGACCTCTACGACCTGGACTAGTGGAACAGTACCCTTCGTTGCAGGAAGGCAGTACATGGTGCGTGCGGTAGCGCTTGAAATAGTTCCGAGCGGGAGCTACCTCAACATGTCCCTTGGTGCCATGGCGGTGGCTGCTGGCACTTCCGCACCGGATTGTCTGGGTGTGATCGGTGGTTCCGCCACGGTGGGCTCACCCTGCAACGACAACAACGCGTGTACGATCAACGATGTGTACAACGCGAGCTGCCAATGCGTTGGGACCAGTGCAACACCTGCAGCTACCATAAGCGCATCCGGTGCTACCACCTTCTGCACCGGTGGCAGTGTGGTGCTGAACGCTAATACTGGTGCGGGCTACAGCTATGCTTGGCGCCGTAACAACACGGTGATCAGTGGAGCCACCAGCGCCTCGTACACCGCTACCCAAGCAGGTATGTACATGGTTACCGTTACGTACAATGGCTGCTCATCCAGTTCGGCGAACACGACCGTGACGGTGACCTCTGCGCCCACGGCGACCATTACGGCTGCAGGCAGTACAAGCTTCTGCGCGGGAGGTAGTGTTGTCCTGAACGCCAATGCCGGAAGCGGCTACAGCTACGTGTGGCGTTTGAACGGCGGCATCATCAATGGCGCTTCGAGCAGCTCGTACACCGCGACACAAGCCGGCAACTATTCGGTGGTGGTGAGCATAGGGTCTTGCTCCACGACTTCCAGCACGATCGCCGTTTCGGTATCCGGTGGCAGCGCCCCTGTGGCCACCGCCCAGGGCGCTACTAGCTTCTGCAACGGTGGTAGCGTTGTGATCAGCACTGGTACAGCCAGCGGCAACTCCTACCAGTGGCGCTTGAACGGCGGTGTGATCAACGGTGCCACCAGTAGCAGCTACACGGCCACGCAGACCGGGAATTATTCCGTTACCGTCACGAATAGCACCTGTACCGCCACCAGCAATGCTGTTAGTGTAAGCGCGTCGGGTTCCATGACCACACCGGTGATAACCGCACAAGGCGCCACCAGCTTCTGCTCCGGCGGGAACGTGATCCTAACCACCCAACAGGCCAGCGGTAACAGCTACCAATGGTTCCTCAACGGTGAAGCTATCCAGAGCGCCACGAGCTTTGCCTACACCGCGTTCTGGAACGGCGCTTTCACGGTGCGCGTGACCAATGGCGGATGCACAGCCACCTCGGCACCAGTGAACGTGGCTATCGGATCCACCCCGACGAACACCATATCGGCGGCAGGTGCCACATCCTTCTGCAACGGAGGTAGTGTAGTGTTGAACGGCACCACGGGCACGGGTTACACCTACAGTTGGGCGCGCAACGGAACCACCATCAGTGGTGCAACCAGCAGCAGCTACACCGCTACCATAGCCGGTAGCTATACGCGAACGGTGAACAACAGCGGCTGCTCCTCCACCTCCAACGCCATCTCGGTCACGGTTGGCACGGGCACGGTTCCATCCATCACGGCTCAAGGTTCAACGACCTTCTGCGCTGGGGGAAGTGTGGCGCTGATCACCGCCACAGCATCAGGCAATACCTATCAATGGCGCTTGAACAACAACACCATCTCCGGTGCAACGAGCAGCTCCTATACCGCATCACAGGCTGGTAGCTATACCGTTACCGTTACCAATGGTACTTGTACGGCCACCAGTGCTGCTGTTACCGTAAGTGTGTCTTCGGTCACCACACCGACCTTGACCGCCCAAGGTTCCACCACCTTCTGCACCGGAGGAAGTGTGGTCCTGAACACCACGGCAGCCAACGGCAATTCTTACCTCTGGCGTCGCAACGGAACCACCATCAGCGGTGCCACCAGCAGCAGCTATACCGCTACGCTGGCCGGTAGCTATACTGTTACCGTGACCAATGGCTCTTGCTCGGGCACCAGCAGCGCATTGAGCGTTTCCGTTTCATCTTCCGTTACCCCAACTCTTTCGGCACAAGGCTCTACCACCTTCTGCACCGGCGGAAGTGTGGTCCTCAACACCACGGCAGCCAACGGCAGTTCTTACCTCTGGCGTCGCAACGGAACCACCATCAACGGTGCCACCAGCAGCAGCTACACCGCTACGATCGCAGGTAGCTACACCGTTACCGTCACCAACGGCTCTTGCTCGGGTACCAGCAGCGCGGTGAGCGTTTCTGTTTCATCTTCCGCTACTCCAACACTCACGGCCCAAGGTTCCACCACCTTCTGCTCCGGAGGAAGTGTGGTCCTCAACACCACGGCAGCAAACGGCAATTCTTACCTCTGGCGTCGCAACGGAAGCACCATCAACGGTGCCACCAGCAGCAGCTATACCGCCAGCCTCAGTGGCAGCTACACGGTTACCGTGACCAATGGCTCTTGTTCAGGAACCAGCAGCGCAGTCGTGGTGAATGCTTCCGGCATCGGCCTTACACCCACCATTACGGCACTTGGGCCCACCAGTTTCTGTTCGGGAGGCAACGTCATTCTAACCACTGCCCAGGTGAGTGGCGCAACGTATCAGTGGCGCTACAACGGGGTGGCCATTTCTGGCGCTACGAGCTATGCCTACACGGCATTCTACAACGGACCGTTCACCGTTACCGTGACCACCAGCAGCTGTTCTGGCACATCTGCGCCCATGAACATAGCCGTGAGCGCTGCCCCGAATGCCTGGATCTCCGCCAGCTCCACTACCTCGATCTGCCTCGGCGGTAGTGTCACGTTGAACGCGAATAGCGGCAATGGCCTTAGTTATACCTGGTACCGCAATGGTGTGACGATACCTGGTGCTACCAGCAGCAGCTTCAGCGCCACCTTGACCGGGAACTACACCGTCCGCGTTGCGAACAATGGCTGTGGTCGCACTTCTCCGTCCGTCTATGTGCGCGTGTTCACCCCGCCAACGGTAAGCTGTAGCGCGAATGGCGGAACGGGGACCCTCATCGCTTCAGCCTCGGGTGGCCTTGCTCCCTACTCCTACAGTTGGAACACGTCACCGGCGAACTCCAGTGCTACGGCGAGTGTTTCCAATTCCGGAACATACACCGTGACCGTTACGGATGCACGAGGCTGCCAAGCCACGTGCTCTACCACCATCTCCGTTTCAGCGCCTGACCCTTGTGGTGGTATCCGAACTGAGACCCAAGAGGCATGGGGCGTATACCCGAGCGGTGGCAACATGGGGTTCTATCTGGTCAACAACTTCTATTCTGCGTTCTCCGCGCCTAACTACCTCACCATCGGCTGTGGCACCCGCTTGCTACGATTCACCAGTGGTAGTGCGGTCTCGAACTTCTTGCCTTCCAACGGGGCGGTGGCGCAACTGCCGAATGGTACGATGACCAACCCGACCAATTACAACAACTCGTTCGCTGGGCAGTTGGTCGCACTGAAGCTGAACGTGCGCTTCGATGAACTCTACACACCGTTCAGCCCATCGTACTATCTGCTGAAGAACATGGTGGTGGCCAACGGGCTTTTCGCCGGTTGGACCGTTCAACAAGTTATCAATGCGGCTGACCAGAAGATCGGTAGTTGTGGCAACAGCTACACGCGTGAAGCACTGCAAGAGGCGCTCGTGGCCATCAACCAAGGCTATGCAGGAGGCACCACCAACAGTGGCTACTTGGTCTGCCCGGGCAGTGGCATGTCACCAGAGCCGGTCTTTGCTGAAGACATCGTTGCACCACTGACGAAGTCCATCCAAGTTGAACCGATCACCGTTGAGGTGTACCCCAACCCCACCAACGGCCTTACCGCGTTCTTCTTCACCCCGAATGAGGAGCAATTGACACCGGCGACCCTGGAGATCCGTGCGTTGAGCGGTGCTTTGGTGGTGAACGAACAACTCGGTGTTCTGCCCGCCGGTATTCCCCAGCGCGTGGAATGGGATGCCTCCACCACGAAAGCAGGCCTTTATCTCTACCGGATCAATACTGGGAACGGTGTGGTCACGGGCAAGATCGTCGTTGATTAGACCTCCTCTCAGGTGCGAGAAAGGCCAATGCTGACCGCGTTGGCCTTTCTTCTTTCCTTCCCGCGTTCTTCGGATCGAACGTGGGTGGGTAAGACGTTGGTATCACTACATCCCGCGTACACATCGCCGGTCATGCCGATGATCAGGAATGTCCACACGGGCGACCCACTCATGCTTCCAACGGCGCACAAGGAATGCGGTATAGGCGTCAGTCCTTTCGGCCAGCCCAGCCGAAGCCCATGTGCAGGCCGATAGCAAAGGATACCGGCGCCAATTCGTAACGCTCCTGCTCCAATAGCGGGCGGGAGAGTCCCGTAGCACCTAGTGGAAAGAAAACCCCAGCATACAGATCGGCGAAGTAGCCCTGCAGTCCGCCGCGCACACCCATGCGCATGCCCACGGGTACCACGGTGCCTTCCACACCACTCTGGTAGCTGCGTATCCCGATCTGCGGGCCCAGGTAGAATGAAGAGGCATCATTATCGGCCAAGTGATACGCGGTCCGGTAGTCGAACTGAAAGTGACTGGCGGCACCATCGGTTCCATACCGGAACTGGGCCGCGAGGGATAGTCGCTTGTTCAGGTCCTGATCATAGCCGAGGCCATATCCAGCCACCCATTGCGCCTCACCGGCCTTTTCCAGATCCCAGAAGATAGCCCGGATGCCTCCTTGGCCCGCCACTGTGCCGACGTTCAACACCAGTACGACCAGGAGGATCTTCGAGAAACAGCGCATCAGCAACGAAGGAAGCCCGTTACCCGCACATGTGCAAATGGTGATCAGAAACGGATGCCGAACCGGTTGTTCCAACTGTAGGTGAAACCGGGTACGCCCGTAGGCTGGGCCGTATCGCGCAATAGATTCAAGCGGCTCTCGAAGGTGTAGCGCGGAATGGGCGAGAACAGGAAACCCGCTTCCAACGCGATGCGATGGTCCCAAGCATTGAAGATCCTGGGTTGGTAGTAGACCACCGTAGTGATACTCGCCATCTTATTGAATCGGACCGTGCCGGACAGATAGCTGCTATTGCGCCCGTGTATGAAGGCCTCGCCCGAGGTGACACGTTCGTACTCCAGCATCAACGCCGTACCGATGTGCATGCGAAATTCATCCTCGTTGAAGATGCGCAACCGTGGCCCAGCGCCCAGCGTGGTGCGCAGATCGAGCCGCAAGGGTTTATTGTACTGCGTTTGGGCGAAGGCCTCACCCGTCCAGCGTTTCCGGTAGGCGTAGTTGTAGCGCAGGTGCTGGAAACCCGTATTGAGGAAGGCGTTGCTCTCCACGCGGCTTAATGCCAGATCGTTCACCAGGAAATAGCGGTGCTTGCCGCGTACATGCTGCACCGCACCGGAAAAACCGAATGCTATGCTGCGTTGGGTGTTCTCGGTGATGTTGTAGCGGAAGTCCACGATGCCGGTCCAAGGCACGGTATCGTTCAGGAACCTGCGCCCTTCGATGTTCACCACTTGGGCCTGCGCCACCGCAGTCCATGCCGCTGCGATAAGCACGAGTATGAATGACCAACCTCCACGCATCGTCGGTGCAAAGATCGGGACCATGGAGGACCTTTCGTCGACCTTTTCTCACCGTTGCCTGGATCCATTCCGCCGTTTCAACTAATTCTTTCGTTATTCGACTATCTTCTTAGTTATACTTGTGCCATGGAGCGTTTGACCAAGGCAGAAGAACAGGTGATGCACGTGCTGTGGAAGCTCGGACCCGCGTTCGCGAAGGATGTCGTCTCGGCGATGCCAGCACCTCGACCTGCCATCACCACGGTAAGCACCATCATCAGGATCCTCGAAGAGAAGGGCTTCGTAGGCCACGAGGCATTCGGCCGCAGCCATAAGTACCATACACGGGTGACCAAGGAAGCATACAGCGGCCGTTCGGTGCGCAGGTTGGTGAAGGACTACTTCGGTGGCTCCCCACGCGCCCTGCTTTCAGCGTTCATTGAACAGGACCATCTAGATGCAGCCGACCTGGATGAACTGCTCAAGCTGATCAAGGACCGCAAGAAAAAGCGTTGACCATGGAGGCTATGACCTACTACCTGAAAGTGAACATCGCCTTCGCGGTGCTCATCGCCGTCTACGCGCTCACCATGCGTCGGGAGACTGGATTCAACGGTCGCAGAGCATGGCTGCTTATGGCGCCGCTCGCTGCACTAAGCATCCCATTCGTCCATACGTCCCACTCTGCAGCGATCGTTCCGCCATCCTTCGAGCTGCCGGTGATCACCATCGACCAGCCCACCCTCTCCGGGGAGGGTCCACATTGGAACGAGCGACTGGTCCTACTTCATGTCCTGGTGACCGGGGTCTTATTGATCGCTCTTGGCGTACGTACGGCACGAACGGTGCAACGCCTAAGACGCTGCAACAGCGAGCCATGGTCCTTCTTTGGATGGATCCATGTTCCGGCGGGATCGACACCCGCAGACCACGCAACCATCCTGGCACATGAGCGAGCGCATGCGCGTCAACTCCACTCCCTGGACCTGCTCTTGTACGAAGTGCTGGCCGCCATGTTCTGGAGCGTACCCCTCTGGCGCAGAGCGCTCCGCGAAGTCCGTCTCGTACATGAACATATCGCCGATCGCCTGGCGAACAGCACCCACTCGGACTATCCGACCCTGCTGATCGCCCACAGTTTGCGCACGTCCACCAACACCCTTCACCACGCCTTTTCACGCTCAACCCTTAAAACCCGGATCAGCATGTTGTACAACGAACGACCAACCCGTCACACCCGCCTGAAACTGTTACTCGCTATACCAGCGCTACTGCTCGCTGCAGGCCTGGTCTCCTGGCGTATCGTACCGCCTGCGGCACCTGCTCCAGAGGCCATCGTCTTTGTTGGGGATGAAACGCCAGCTGAATTCCCCGGCGGTATGCAAGCCTTGGTACAGCACCTCTCCGAACAGGTACGCTACCCGGAAAAAGCAATGGCCGATCAGGTGGAAGGCACCGTGTATGTTTCCTTCACCATAAAGGCGAACGGTGAGGTCGCCGACGTTGCCGTGAAACGTGGTGTCCGCAGTGACATCGACACGGAAGCCGTGCGCGTGGTGTCTGGTCTGCCTAGCTGGAAACCCGCTACCTCCAAGGGCAAAGCGGTGAACAGCGCATTGACGCTGCCCATTGCCTTCGCGTTGCCGAAGAAGAAGTAACACGGCTTAGGCAAATCGCACGGTGCTAGATCATCAGTGAAAAGGCCGGACCACCACCTTGGATGTCCGGCCTTTTCCATGCCTAGTTTGCCTCACTGGATCCGCGTGAGATCGTTGGCACCGTTCCCAGATCCTCACGGCTGTTATGCAGTAATTCTTGGGTCTTCGCCTTGGTATGGATCACCCCGTCCTTCGGGGTGGCCAGAACATCATTCTACCCATTAACTCTAAGATCCTTGTCCAACCACGTGTATGGGAATGACCGTGAGCTATGGCTCGGTCCATGGTGCCCTGCACATGGACCTGGGAGGAGACGTGCTTCAAACGACCACACCCTTAGTATGCTATCTTCATCGCATGCCCATCACCATCGACCTGGCCAACCTGGTCATCACCAAAGCTGCCGTGACCAACAAATACCCCGGTGGTATGGCCGCTTTCCGAGCCGACTTCCGTTTCGACCCCATAGCCCGAGCCGATCAGGAGGACAATGAACTCTTGCGCATCGGCGCCATGGAACTGGAGGCGCTCTGGAGTCGTATGCTGCGTTTGCGCGAAGCTGGTCTTACGTACAGCGAAGATGACCCTGCACAGAACGACATGGTCCTTATTGCGCGGTACGGCGGACCGGTGAACATGCCGGACTGGCTTCGCACGAACAGCCTATATGCGTGGCACGCCAGCTGCGACCCGGAGAAACAAACATTCGTTCGGAGCGTCGTGAAATTGGATATGGATGAATTCCTTGCTCGACAACAACGTGGCGAGATCCCTGTTGGTCCTGTGGTATGATCGGCTCCATGCCTCGTAACCTTTCTCCGGTTGGTGCGACATTCCAATGGACGGCCACCCAGTGCCGCACCAACATCAATGACTTGCGCACGTGTCCTCCTCCTCCTTCTGGTCCTTTGCGCTGCCTGCCAACAAAATCACAAAGCCAGCGGGCCCTCCCATTTCACAGATATCGCGCATTTCAACTTGACACAGAAGACCTGTGCGCTCTACGTGGCGGTCCATTCCGGTGCCTTGGGTCATGTTGGATTCGGACGTGATATCGACGACGAAATGGTGCGGTGGAACCTTTGCCCTGGCGGAAACATGGTGGCGTGCGTGAAGGCCTCAAATGCGAACGGAGACACGGTCATCACCGGCATCCCCTGGCCGCATTGATCGCAAGCGGTCCAGCTGTTCTGTGCCTACCTTCATGGCATAGCAGAACGTATGGCCATGGACCACCCGACCAACTACCTTGTCAGCGCCCGCCAGCAGTTCCATTATTACCGGCAGTTGGGTGAAAAGACCTTCAACCAGCTCCAGGACGAACAGCTCTTCTGGCGTTCCGATGCCGATGCCAATTCCATCGCCATCATCGTGCAGCACCTACATGGTAACATGCGCTCCCGTTGGACCGACTTCCTCACCAGCGATGGCGAGAAGGAATGGCGCACGCGCGACCTTGAATTCGAAGATGTGATCAACGATCGGGCCACCTTGCTCGACCGATGGAACACGGGTTGGCAATGCGTGTTCGATGCACTTGATATCGTGAATAGCGAGAATTTCGATACCACGGTGTACATCCGCGCACAAGCCCACACCATCACCGATGCCGTGAACAGACAGTTGTGCCACTACGCCTACCACGTGGGCCAGATCGTGCTGTTGGGTCGTATGCTGAAAGGACCGGAATGGAACAGCCTTTCGATACCGCGCGGAAACTCCTCCAACTTCAACCAGGAGAAATTCGCGCGCGGCAAACACGGCGGGCATTTCTCCGACGACCTGCGGTGAACGTGGGTTGCGCTGGCTAGCCCACACGGCGAGTGTTCCGTTCCCAGTAGCGAATGGCGTAGCTGATCACGCACAGCTGGTGTACGCTGTCCGTAGGTACGGACCGGGTTCAACTCATGCCCATTTACTGGTTTCCGGGTATTTCAGCTGGCTTGGTTGTCGAACTCCTTTGCCCATGTCAATGCCCGCATTGAAGTGGAGCAACGACAAACGTTCACACGAAGACCAACCAACACCGATCAGCCATGCCTACTGAAAAGCCCAACCGCGCACTTGTCGTGATCAATTACCTAGCCAGCAGCAACCATGACCACCTCTACCGCTTCATCGAAGAGTCCGGCCGTGGAACCGTACAAGCCACCCTCGGCGACGACTATCGAAAGATCGTGAAGCTCTATGGTAGCCATGCGACCCTGACCAAATTGATCAGTGCGCTACGTACCGAGGGTGCGAAGAGCTACATCCACCGCATCGACCTGATCGTTATGCTCCACGGGTCGCCAGGCAAGCTCCACTTCAAGGATGGTGGCAAGGCGACAAGCACCGTCAGAAACAAGATCAAGGAACTGAACCTTGGAGTAAAACTTCGGTTACTGTACAATACTTCCTGTTATGGTGACAGCCATTCCAAGCACTTCCTGGAAGCGGGTTTCGATGCTGCCATTGGTTCCAAGAAGGTGAACGCCAACGCAGCGGTGGAGTTCACTACGCTCTTGAGTCTTTGGCAGTTCAACTTCACCATCTCACAATGCCTTGCACCCAGCATTCCACTCACCGGACCTGCTGATGCCGCCGCTCGAGCATTCGGCCATTTGACGAATGCCGTATGGAAG
>JAEYWT010000327.1 GCA_023428865.1 Bacteroidota bacterium
GGATAGACCAACAACTCGTGGTGCTCGAGGAAATCCACTGGGTCCTTCCACGTATGGAATGCGCCGAGGTTATCGCTACCGATGATGAGGGCGAACCGATGATCGGGCCAGCGGTGGCGCATGAAGCGGAGGCTATCCGACGTGTAGTTCGGCTTGGGGAGGTCGATCTCGAACCCACTGGCCAGGAGGCCATCCTTGCCCTGTATGGCCAAGCGCACCATGGCGAGGCGCTGTGCATCGGGGCTCAGCGGCCTGTCCTTCTTGAAGGGATTCTGTGGAGTGACCACCAGCCAGACCTGATCGAGCCCGGCCGCGCGCAGCATGTGTTCCGCTAGGGCAACATGGCCCTTATGCGGTGGGTCGAAGGTTCCGAAGAGGCAGCCGATGCGCATCATGGTTCAAGGAATCGTGCGACAAGGGCGTGGATCTCTTCACAAGCGTGCTCCAAGGTGTCATTCACCACCACGGCGTCGAACTGCGGTGCGAAGGTCATTTCATGAGCGGCTTTATCCACACGTTTCTTGAGGCTTTCCGGGGATTCCGTTCCCCGGGAAAGCAAACGCTGTTCCAAAGCGGCCACACTTGGCGGACTGATGAAAATGGCCAGGGCGTTCTCGCCGAAGTGCTTCTTCAGATCAAGTCCACCAACCACATCCACATCGAAGATGGCGCTATTACCATTGGTCCAGATCCGGTCGATCTCGCTGCGCAAGGTGCCGTAGAACTGGCCAGGATAGACCTCTTCCCACTCGATGAATTCATTGCGTGTGATCCGCTCACGGAACTCTTCGGCCGTAATGAAGAAGTAGTCCTGCCCGTCCACCTCGTAGTTCCGCTTGGCGCGGCTGGTGGCGCTTACGGAAAAGGCCAATCGCAGGCCCTGTTTCAGCAAGCTGCGAACGATGGTGGTCTTGCCTGCACCACTTGGAGCCGAAATGATGATGCACTTTCCGCTGGCTCCCATCACAAGATGTTCAACACCTGCTCCTTCACCTTCTCCAGCTCATCCTTCATACGCACCACCAATTGCTGAATGGTGGCATCATTCGCTTTGGAACCGAGCGTATTGATCTCGCGCCCCATTTCCTGGGCAATGAAGCCGAGCTTCCGCCCTTGCGCATCGGCATGGTCCATGGTCTCATTGAAGTAGGTGCAGTGCGACCGTAGGCGTACCTTCTCTTCGGTCATGTCCATCTTCTCCAGGTAGAAGATCAGTTCTTGTTCGAAACGGTCCATATCCACCTTGGTGGCGAGTTCGGCGAGCTTGACCCGCAGGCGTTCGCGGGTGCGATCGGCACGCCCTTGATCGGCGGCTTCCACTTCGTTCAACAGGGATCCGATGGAAGCCACGCGGGACGCGAGCTCCGCGCGCAATCGTTCCCCTTCCGAAGCTCGGAAGGAGATGAACGCGTTCAGGGCGGCATCTACCAAGGCGAACACGGCCGTCCATTCCTCGTCGGTCAGGCGCTCACTGGTGGTATTGGTCACATCGGGTAAACGTAGGACCTGTGCGAAGAGATCCGTGGCGGCGTTGGGATCCACTGCATCGCGGATGGCCTTGAGCTCATCGTAGTAAGCCCGCACCAGGTCTTTGTCGAAAACGGCCCTTTTGGTAACGTGCAGGCCTTCGGTGCTGATGAAGACCTCGGCCTTCCCACGCACCAGTTGTTCGCTCACGCGTTGGCGAATCTCGTTCTCGCGATCCTTCAAGGCGGAAGGCATCTTCAGGAAGAGGTCGAGCTGTTTACTGTTGAGCGAGCGCACTTCCACGGTAACCTTACGGTCGTGTACAACGCCTTCTGCACGGCCGAAGCCGGTCATGGAACGGATCATGTGCGGCCAAAGGTAGCCGCCCTTAGCGATCGGCCCTGCCCACGAGATATACGCCGGCGAAAATGGCCAGGGCACAGAGGGCCTGCACGGGTCCGATGGTAGCATCATAGGTACCCGGAATACCGATCCGTTCGGAACCGATCCGCACGAACAACCACGTGAAGACCGCAGCCAGCAGCGGTTGCATGTAGATGTAGGTACCCACCACCGTTGGGCTTACCCGCGCCAACGCCCACGTGTTCATCAGGTATGCCACGAAGGTCACCATTACCACCACGAACGAAAGGGCCAGGATATGCGGCAGCGTGAGCGCATTCCACTGCACCGCCAACAATTCCGCATAACCGAAGGGCAGCACCATGAACAGACCGAACAAAAAACACCAGGCCATAACAGTGACAGCACCATAGCGTTGCATCAATGGTTTCACGAGCACCAGAAAGAGGCCGTAGGACGTAGCATTGATCAGGATGAAGAGATCGCCCAGGGCAGTGGCACCGGTAGCATTCCCTAGCGGCTTGGCCAAAGTCAGCACCAAGGCTCCACCAGCACCTAACAGCACACCACCGAGCTTGGTCCAGGTGATGCGCTCTCGGAGTACCACGCCTGCCATCACCAGTACCAAGATGGGTGTAGCCACCATGATGATGCTCGCATTGATCGGCGTGGTACGCATAAGGCCATGGAAGAACATGAGCTGGTTGAGCGCCACACCGGTGAAAGCACAGATAAGCAAACGCCCCAGGTCGGGCAAGGGAACCCGTTGAGGGCGCCAGGCGAAGAGCAGCCAGAAGAGGGTCCCAGCCCCCAATACGCGCAAGAGGATGAAGCCGGACGGACCGATCACGCTGGGCATTAGGCCTTTGGCGACCACATAATTGACGCCATAAATGAAATTGACCGTGAACAGAGCGGCATGCGCCAGGGCGTTGCGTGACACGGACATGCGTGCGCGAAAGTAGCGGGGCGGAGCGGAGTGGTAGTTCTACCTTCGCGACCCGATCAACCACTTTTACCGATGAAATTCGGCACAAAAGCCATCCATGCCGGCGTAGAACCCGATCCAGCCACCGGTGCCATCATGACGCCCATTTACCAGACCAGCACCTATGTGCAGGCCTCGCCGGGCGACCATAAAGGCTACGAGTACAGCCGCACGCACAACCCCACACGCACAGCCTTGCAGAACGCATTGGCGGCGCTGGAGAATGGGAAGCATGGACTCTGCTTCGCCACGGGCATGGCTAGCATCGACGCCATTGTTAAGTTGCTGAAACCGGGTGATGAGGTGGTTAGCACCAATGACCTCTACGGCGGCACCTACCGGCTCTTCACCAAGATATTCGAGGGCTTCGGAGTGCGGTTCCATTTCGCGGACATGAGCGATCTGCGCAATGTGGAAGCGAAGGTGAACGCGAACACGAAGTTGATCTGGGCCGAAACACCCACCAACCCACTATTGCGGATCATAGACATAGCAGGATTGGCCGCCATTGCGAAGAAACAGGGTTGCTTGCTGGGCATCGACAACACCTTCGCTACACCCTACTTGCAGAACCCGCTGGACCTGGGAGCCGATATCGTGATGCACAGCGTGACCAAGTACCTTGGTGGGCATAGTGATGTAGTGATGGGGGCCTTGATCGTAAAGGATGATGCGTTGGCCGAGCGGCTCGCCTTCATTCAGAACAGCACCGGTGCCACACCTGGTCCGCAGGATTGTTTCTTGGTGCTCCGTGGCTTGAAGACCTTGCACCTGCGCATGCAGCGCCATTGCGAGAACGGCAGGGCCATCGCCGAATGGTTGGTGAAGCACCCCAAGGTGGAAAAGGTGCATTGGCCCGGCTTCACCAGCCATGGCAACCACGCCGTTGCAGCCCGGCAGATGCGCGATTTCGGTGGCATGATCAGTTTCACCTTGAAAGGTGATAACATGGCCGATGCCACCAAGGTGTTGAGTAGCACCAAGCTCTTCGCGCTGGCAGAATCCTTGGGTGGGGTGGAATCGTTGCTGGGGCACCCGGCGAGCATGACGCACGCGAGCATCCCTCGAGAAGAGCGCCTGCAGAACGGCTTGGCAGATACGCTGATCCGGTTGAGCGTAGGCTTAGAGGATGCTGAGGACCTGATCGCTGATTTGGAACAGGCGTTGAGCTAAGCATCGAATATCCTCTTAGGATCCCACGGTAAAAGCCGATCCCGAAGCTATCGGGAGGAAGGCTCGCGTGCGTGCTAGGCCTTGGAACGGTCGGTTCCGTCGATGGAACGAGCCTATCGGACGAGGGAACGGCAAGGGGCCACCGGAACGCTTGAAGTACACGGCGTTCCTTGGGAATCCGAACGCACCGGGCCGTAAGGGTGGTTCTGGGGCAGGAGGTTACAGTGAACGGCGGTAAATTGGCGGCGTGCCGGTCGCTCTTCGACCTTGGCTAACCTAAATGCGCACATTCCACACCCTCCTCTCGACCGCTCTCTTGCTACCCGCTTTCGCGCAAGTACCCTTCCATTGTGGCGCTGACGAACTTCATCGGGTAGGCGACCCCATGGTATTCGAGGCTGAATTCCAAGAACGCATGGCCCAGGCGGAAGCCGAGTTGGAAGACTTCACCCGCTCCTTCCAGGACTTGGAGCGAGGTGGCAGTGGCGGTTATGTGATCCCGGTGGTCTTCCACATCATTCACAACAACGGACCGGAGAACATCAGCGACGCGCAGATCTACGATGCGGTGCGGGTGTTGAACAATGATTTCAATCGGTTGAATGCGGATTGGGATAATGTGCGCCCGGAGTTCCTTGACATCGTGGCCAATGTCGGCATTGAGTTCCGCCTTGCCACACGCGACCCGCAAGGCAATTGTACCAACGGGATCACGCGTACGGTATCACCCCTTACGAATGAGGGTAGCAACCAGATGAAGGCGCTTATCTCTTGGCCACGGAACCGATATCTACAAGTATGGGTGGCCGCTTCGGCCGATGGTGCTGCAGGTTACACCTATCGCCCCGCCGCCGCCGCTGGCATTCCCTCTCAGGATGGCATCGTACTTCAACATATCTACACCGGTTCCATCGGCACGAGCACGGCATCGCGTTCGCGGACCCTTACCCATGAAGTAGGCCACTGGTTGAACTTGGCCCACACGTGGGGCAATAGCAACAACCCTGGCTTGGATGGGAATTGCAATGATGATGACAACGTTGCGGACACACCCAACACACGCGGATGGACCTCTTGCACACTGAGTGGATCCAGCTGCGGATCGCCGCTGGATAATGTGGAGAACTACATGGAGTACTCCTATTGCTCCAAGATGTTCACCGAAGGACAGAAAGTGCGCATGATCGCAGCCTTGAACAGCGGAACCGCCCAGCGCAACCAGTTGTGGCAAACGAGCAATTTGATCAATACGGGTGTGAACGGGAATGCCACCTTGTGCGCGGCATCTTTCATCAGCAATACACGCGAAGTCTGCGCTGGGCAGGCGGTGTACTTCACCGATCAGAGCTACCACAATGTAACCTCACGCACTTGGACCTTCCCGGGC
>JAEYWT010000363.1 GCA_023428865.1 Bacteroidota bacterium
GCGTTACGGAGACCAATTGGCTACCGGACGTATCCGGGAAATGGCACGGTATGATCTCTACGCCAAACTGCTCTTCGCCATAGGTGCGGAGCACAGCACGGCCTACTTGTTGGATCGCCGTGTCGGCACCATGGATGCACGATGGCTTACTCCATTATGGGAAAGCGATCTGCTCTTCGGTGTTGGCGATGGTGACGTCGTGTTATGGATGCATCCGAAACGTGGACCAACGGGACTTTGGGCAGGTGAGCTTCCGTTCTATTGGGCAGGCTCCCGTGCGTTGCTCATGTATCCCGAACTGCAGATCACGGATGCCATTCCGGCTCCTCTGTTCTTGGACCTTCCGCAAGAACCGGAGGGCGCCAGTATGCGTGTGATCGAGACCACGATCGATAGTGCCGACGCGATCTATGGGTCCACCGGTATGCAGCGCGTTTTCGCGAGTGGCCAGTTCAGCACGCTTGGCCGCGGTGCTTTCACTGGAAGCAAGAGTGATCCATTGGCACACGTAGCCTACGGCGCACCGGCGATACCCGGTGTTGTGGACAATGGGGATTGGAGGATGCGCTCTTCCAGCCATAGCATGCCATTCCGGATGCAGGCTGATCGCGGATTCGATGGCGCGAGGATCATACGTGTGGACACGAACGGCAACTTCCTGATCGATACGTCACAACTGCTCCATCACGCGGTGCCGCGACCATTCGATCCGGAAGAACGTGACCTACCGTTCTATTGGGATACCGCGCAGGATGATCGCCTTGTTGTGGACATCCACTTCCGTCGGGCCATGGAGCTTGTCGAAATGACCAGGGAACGTTGGACCTCATCGCAGCAGGCGAGCATCAGTCAACGTGTCACTATGGTCGATACGCATCATCTCCGTTTCGAGAGCAGGTTGCAGATCACTGGTGAACACGAAGAATCCATGTATGCGGCAGATGTCGCATCGGTACTGAGCATGGCCGCCGGTGACGACTTGGTCATAAGGCTTCGGCCTGTGCAAGAGGAACCATAGAGCGCCTTGTCGACGGGAATCCGCCTTTCGACGAGATCGGATAGCAACTACGAGCGTTCGGAGTAGATTCGATATACAAAACGGTCAGCATGCGTTCCCTCCAACTCCTATCCATCGCTTTACTCTTGTGTTCAACCATACGATCCGTTGCCCAACTCGGAATGGGGCCACTGCCTGCTACGGTGTGGTGTTCGGGTAGCACAATTGATGTACCGTATACGGCTACCGGTACCTTCAATGCGGGCAACACCTTCATCATGGAGATCTCCGATGCCTCTGGTTCGTTCACTACGGCCATGCCGATCGGTTCTCTTACAGGGACCGCGGCGGGTGTCATCACCTGCACTATGAACGGTCTTTCTGCTGGTACTGGTCATTTCGTGCGTGTGCGCAGTACCGATCCACCGTTGACTTCTGATCCCAGTGCGACGGCGTTGACCCTTTTAACTCCGAACGCAGGTATGGATGGCTTTGTATCCATTTGCACCAACAGCCCTGTGGTCAACCTTTTCAGCCAACTGGTCGGAGCTTCGCCTGGCGGGGTGTGGGCCGATCTTTCCAGTACGGGCGCCCTTACAGGAATGATGCTTCAACCAGCTTTGCTTCCGCCGGGTTCGTACACGTTCACCTATACGGTCGAAGAAATGGGTTGCACGGACACGGCCACCTTGACCGTTGTGGCCAGTGCAGCGCCGAATGCAGGAGTGAATGCCGTGATCACCGTTTGCTCGACCGATGCGCCGTTCACCATGTACCAATTACTTGGTGGTAGCCCTTTGCTTGGTGGTACTTGGACCGATCCAATGGGGAATCCTATGAATGGAACATTCGATCCGGGTGCTGATCCTCCTGGTGTATATGTCTACACGGTGATCGGTGATCCGCCCTGCATGAATGCATCTAGCTCACTGCTCATCACAGTGAACCAAGCCGCCCAAGCGGGTACCGATGGGTCTGCTACCTTCTGCGCAACGGATCAGGCTTTCCCTCTGCTGCAACACTTGGGTGGAACACCATCCGTCGGAGGTACATGGACCTTCGACGGTGTGGCACATGGTCCGGCCTTCGTTCCTGGAACCGATGTGCCCGGTGCGTATGTCTACACCGTTCCTGGTGCAAGTCCGTGTGGTAATGCCACCGCAACAGTGACCGTTTCACAAGTCTCGTGCCTGGTGAATGTGCCAGCGAACCTGGGTATACCGAACGTGACCGAGTAATGATCACATCCGGTCCAACGCTTGTTGTAGGTCGGCAATGAGTAGTTCGGGGTCTTCCAAGCCGATGTACAAACGCACCATGGTGAAGGGCAGGTCCGTGTAATATCCACTGGGTCCTTTCAGTGCACAAACCGGCCATTGTAGGCTTTCGTAGCCACCCCAGCTAACAGCGATGAGAAAGCGTTGGAGATCGTCGCAGAAGCGCTCCACAGCGGCTTCGTCGGGTGCGTCGAGCTCGATCGTCATCAGGCCCGCGACGCGTTTCATCTGTTGCTTCGCGAGCTGGTGCTGTGGATGCGAGGCAAGTCCCGGCCAATGCACGCGCTTGATCCGTGGATGAGTTTCCAGGAACTGCGCTACCAAGGTGGCACTATCGGCACTTCGGTGTACACGCAGCTCGAGCGTACGTAAGCCTCGCATGCGCAACCACGCGTCATGCGGCGAAGGCACGGCACCAAGCGTCATGAACTCCTTGCTCATCACCTGCCGGATATGGTTCGCGCTTCCCGCAAGCACCCCAGCGACCACATCGCTATGACCGTTCAGGTACTTCGTTGCACTGTGCGCCACCAGATCGATGCCAAGGTCGAGCGGGTTCTGGAACAACGGACTGTTGAAGCTGTTGTCGCAAAGGGTGATGATGCCGTGCTCTTTGGCGATGGCCGCTACTGCACGAAGGTCTTGCAACTCGAAGGTGAGCGAGTTCGGGCTTTCGGTGATGAAGAAGGTGGTGTTCGGTCTGATGGCGCGACGGAAGTTCTCCGAATCGGTGCCATCGACGAACGTGTGCGATACGTTGAACCGTTCGAGTAGTTCAACCAGGAGCTTCTTCGTCCAGCTATACGGTTTGTGTACACAAACGATGTGGTCGCCTGCTTTCACGAAGCTCATGACAGCCGCTGCAATGGCCGCGCTTCCACTGCTGAAGACCAACGCATCTTCTGCATGCTCCAATGCCGCCAACTTCTTCCGCAGGATGCCCACCGTTGGGTTGAAACCGCGCGTGTACAAGGGGCGTTCCATTTCGTGCTGCACTGTGGCGCGCATGGCAGCTACCGTGGGATAGGTGAAGTTCCCGCTTTGAACGATAGGAGGAACAACCGCATCGTAGCCAGACGCACGGTCCTCGCCAAGGTGGTTGAGCAGATGCGAAAGGTCGTTGTTCATGGCAGACGTTGGAAGAATACGAAACCGTTCTTGCGACCGATCTCGGTCAGGGTGGGAATGGCGCTCACTTGATCTACTGAGGTGATCTTGCAGACCACGTAGACGGCCCGGTCAATGTCCCCATGGAGCAGCCATTGTTCATCGTGTGCCCGTGCATCGGTTACCACTGTTTTCCGGGTGTAGAAGAGGTGCGCGTAGCTCTTGTATTTCTTGGTGATGACATAGCAGTCTTCGCCTTGCCGTGCCTCGAAGAATTCGATCGCGGCGCGTTGCGAGTACGCTTCGATCCGGTTGATGAAGAAGTACAAGGTGGTGGTGATGAACAAGGCCGTACCACCGAATAGGAGCAACAGGCTATGACGGAAATGTGTACGACCATGCAGCACATGCGCTATGAGCAGCACTGCAAGGAGCAGGATGCCGGCGAACGCTTCAAGGCCGGTCCAGTTCACCACGGCATCCAAATTCGCCAGCGCGAACGCATCTTTCGCGAACAAGGGTTTGATCACATCGATGCGCATCCCAAGGATAGGGACAGCGATGAAGACCAATGCGATGATGGTGCCGATGCCTCCCACCAGCAACCGCGACCAGCCGAAACCCTCATGGTTCTTCCAGATGCGTTCAAGCTGAAGGGCAGCTAGGTAGGTGAGGGGGAAATAGCAAAGGCTGCTATAGTGTACGATCTTGGTCTTCACCAGGCTGAAAAGGATCAGCACCACCCAGAAGAGGATCACCATCCAGCGACGGTAGCTGTTCTGCAAGCTCCCCTCGCTGCGGGTAGGGCGCAGCAACTCTTGCAACGCGAACACCGAAGCCGGGAAACAACCGAGCAGCAGCACAACGAAATGGTAGCCGAAGAATCCGCCATGGCCGGCGTCTTCGGTGGTGAGCATGGCCACCTGCCGCCAGAAGAATCCGGTGATGAATTCCGGTCCGTTGCGGAGCAGATCAACGATGGCCCATGCACCAACGGTGATCAGGAACAACGATGCAGCAATGCCGATGTTCGTGATACTGATCAGATTGGCGAACTTCGATCGCAGCCAAAATACCGCTACCGTTATCCCCGGGACCAAGATCCCGACCGGCCCCTTCGTCATCACCGCCAAGCCAAGGTAACAACCGGCAAGCATGGCATACTTCCGGCCGTGGCCCGTGGATGGCGGTTGTTCTTCGCGCACCAAGCTGATCAGCGCATCGATGCCAAGGAAGATGAACAGGTTGAACCACGGATCGATGATGCCACTTCGGAAGTAGAGGTGTGGAAGGATGGATCCTACATACGCGAGTGCCCACAACATGCCGAACACATGGCCGCGTACCCGAGAGCCGATCCGAAAGAGCACCAGCAAGGTGATCGCGCCGCAAACCGCGTTGGGCAGGCGCGCCGCGAATTCGCCCACGCCGAACACCTTCATGGAAAGCGCCTGCAGCCAGATGAAGAGCGGTGGCTTTTCGTGGAAGGGGAGATAGTCGATCCGCGGTTGCGCCCAGTTACCGGTCACGATCATCTCGCGCGCGATCTCTGCGAAGTTGATCTCGTCCCAATCAAAGAGATGCACCGCACCGAGGCCTGGCACGAAAAAGAGTGCTGCGGCAACAACGATGATCAGCTGGATGCGCCCTGGCGATGGCATGGGCCGAAGGTAGTAGGGCGGTTGCCAGTTCACCGAGGTAGTTCACCCAGGTGAGCAGCGGCCCGAAGAACAGGACG
>JAEYWT010000380.1 GCA_023428865.1 Bacteroidota bacterium
GAGTGCGACTGCCACCATAGCCACCATCCAGTTGCATGCCCGTGCGTTGTGAGAAGGTCAATGTTCCCCCTTGGTCGAAGTAGTCCACATGGGCAGGGATATCGTCATCGCGCCACCAACGGGTGAAGATGCCCTCAGGTCCGGTGAGGTCACTATCCGCCGTAGAGATGGAAACGATGGGCGTGTGGTGGTCTGGTTGAATGATGTACGAGGCAGTGGCCACTTTGCTCGGCAACTTGCCCAGCACGAAGGCGCGGGCCTTCACCACGGTGGTGGTGGAGATGGTGAGCGGTGCAACGAAGAGGGAAGAGGTGGGTGAGGGTTCGCTTCCGTCCAAGGTATAGCGCACACTGCTACTGCCACCGTTGGGGTTGGTCATATCCACGGTGATGGGTGTGGCGGAAATGCTCGATGGGATGAGCAGATCAGGCTTCAACGCATATTCGGCGTATGGTTCGCTGCTGTTGTTGCTGGCGTTCGGGGTGGGTGTATCGAAGAGGTAAGCATTCAATGAACCATCGGGCCAAGCGCCGCTACTATGGCCAGGCATTTCCTGTTCCACATAGAGTTCGCTCAAGAGCTGTTGCGAGGGCGAGTAGAGGAACACGGTCTCCCCACCACGGCTCAGGCCGAAATTGGTATGGAACTGATACGCTCCATACCACGGAATGAAATCAGGGCTTACTTCATTCTCTGGTACATGGCCGAGGCGGATGTCGATCTCGTTGAAGAAGCCGCCGTTCGGTTCGACCACGTCGAAGGCCAGACTGTTGATAGGCCCTGCGGTAAGTCCTGCCGCCTGCAGCTCCGAAGCACGGAAGAGCATGGCATGTTTGGAGCCACCGGCCCAATTGCCGTAAGGTGCGGGGTACTGGATGCCATTGTTCTGCCAATCGCCGGTGCCGATGGTAAGTCCGTTCAACTTGATCACCGGTCGTTTGTGCGAAACGTTGCCTACGCGTGAACCGCAGACGCTGGCTACGGAGTCGGAGTAGATGTACGTGGTTGATGCGAACGGTGTAGTGGTCTGGTTCAATGTTGAGTTGAGGGCGAAGCCGATCTCGTTCACGGCGCAGGTCTCGATCAAGATGTTCGATGTGCCATCCCAGTTGAAGGGCGCTGATAACGTGTGCGTGTTCCAACCGGCCACCGGCACGTAGTTAAGGATGGCGGCAACGGTGGTCTGGCCCGTTCGAGGCACCCGGTCATACCCACTGCAGAACACCACCAAATAGCCCTGTGGCGCGATCCCCATCGTCGGGAAGGTCCACTTGGTGGGGTTGGTGACGTCGTCGGTTAGGGAATAGCCTTGCAGGTTCACCCAATCGTTGGTGGGGTTGTACAATTCTATCCAATCGTGGTATTCGCCGTTCTCGTCAGCGATGTTCCGGTAGTTCCGGCTGCTCGCTTCATTGATACGGACCTGGCTCTGTGCAAGCAGAGAACCAAGCAAGCCGACTAGGAGAGCGGCGGGGCGTAAGGTTACCATGATGTTAGGGGGACGCGAATTTCGTGTATAAATCCCTGGTCGTCAATAGGGGCCTAGCCTTTCGGGAAGGATAAGTGCTGCTGTGCTTGGAACCACTAACCGGGCTGAGCAGAGCATGTTCAAGGTTTTGCCAGGCAGCAACTGTGGTAATTTTCTGTTAAGGTTGAACGCCTGCCTCAGGATCGCGCTACGTTCGTGGCCGCTTAGGACTTATGGCTCACCTGCGGATAAAGTACTTTTTGCTGGCATGTGCGATCATGCTGGGTCTACAGTTCTGCTGTCCCTTGGTGTTGAAAGCAGGCGATCACACCCAAGTGGCCGAGATGATCAGCCTGGGTACAAAGGATGCGGAGTGCGAAGCGGAAGTTTCAGCCGATGTGCTTTTCGTTCACGCATGGTATGCGGCGCTCGTTCTGCGCCCGCAGCCTACAGCACCCAAGACTTATTCGTGCGTTGAGCGCGGAACGGCCAGAGCGGTCGAATTGCCCACCGTTGGGCGCTTCCCCTCGGCTCCATAACGAATCGTAAGACCGGCATTGTCCGGTGTGGTGGCGTTCATGCCCACCGGTGAAGTGGCTGCGCTTGTGCGCAAGTCTTGATCACCCTCTCGGCCTACGGCCTTTACCGTGGCCATTCCAGGACGTTTCGCGTTCCACGTTTCCGATCATTCCAGCTCACATGTTCCAGTTCAACGGACTGAAAAGTCTCCGTACAAGCGCTCATCGCAAACACCGATCAGCATGGCTGCTGGTCAACATTTCCGTGGTGGTGCTCGCCTTCTTCACCGCCTGTGGTGGCCACCACGAAGAAGAGCACGAAGGCCATGCGCAAGGCCGCTATCCGGTCACCACACCGTTCCTGACGGACACCGTGGTGCAGCGCGACTATGTCTGCCAGATCCGTTCCGAGCAGCACATCGAATTGCGCGCCCTCGAGGAAGGATACCTCCAAGAGATCCTCGTGGATGAAGGCCAGCACGTGAAGGAAGGCCAGTTGATGTTCCGCATACAACCCGTGTTGTACCAGGCCGAGGTGGACAAGGCGAAGGCCGAGGTGGAGTTCGCGCAGATCGAGTACGACAACACCA
>JAEYWT010000105.1 GCA_023428865.1 Bacteroidota bacterium
GGTCAGGAGGGAATGGGGGCGAAAGATAGAGGCGGGGGAGAAATGCAAGAGGCAAGTTTGAAGCGGCCAGAGGCAAGTCGAATCCCTGGAGGCGTTCACTTGCAACTTGCCGCTTACTTCCGTACAGACTCCTCCATTGGCAGGTACCCCAGCAACTGTAGCATCCGCTCGGCGCTTTGTTGCTCTGCGAAGACCTTATCCGTCAACGTACCATCCGCCAGACGATCGATGAGCACGTGCTTGGGTTTCGGGATCAGGCAGTGCTGGATTCCGCCGAAACCACCCAAGGTATCCTGGTAAGCACCGGTGTTGAAGTAGCCGATGTACTGCTTGCGGTCCTCGCGATACTTGGGGAGGTAGATGGCGTTGATGTGCTGCTCGCTGTTGTAGTAGTCGTCGCTGTCGCAGGTCATTCCACCGAGGAAGACGCGTTCGTATTCGTCGTTCCAGTTGTTCACCGGGAGCATGATGAAGCGCTTGCTGATGGCCCAAGTGTCTGGCAGTGTCGTCATGAAGCTGCCATCGATCATGTTCCAACGTTCCTTTTCGTTCTGCTTCTTCTGGTATACGATACTGAAGAAGGTGGCCCCACTATCGCTCACGGTGAAGCTTCCGAACTCCGAGAAGATGTTAGGCTCGTGTACCTTGTTCTCTTCACAGATGTCTTTGATACGGCCCACGATCTCGCTGATCATGTAGTCGGTATCGAAGCTGAAGTTGAGGCTGTTCTTGATGGGCAGGCCACCGCCGATGTCCAAGGTGTCCAGCGTGCGGCAGAGCTTCCATAGGTCGCAATACACGTTCACGCACTTGCCCAGCTCGTTCCAGTAGTAAGCCGTGTCGGTGATGCCGGTGTTGATGAAGAAGTGCATCAGCTTCAAGCGGAATTTCTTCTGCTTGCTGATGTTGCGCATGTAGAACGGGATGATGTCCTTGTACCCGATCCCCAGGCGGCTTGTGTAGAACTTGAACTTCGGTGCTTCCTCGGCCGCGATGCGGATGCCGATGTCACAGTTGCCCTCGATCACCTCATCCAGTTGGTAGATCTCGGCCATGTTGTCGATGATGGGCACCACGTTGAAGCCGCGGTTCGCCAGCCGGCCGATGCCTTTGATGTAACGCTCGTCCTTGAAGCCGTTGCAGAGGATGGTGCTGTCCTGGGTGATCCGGCCGCGCTCGATCAGCAGTTCGATCATCTCCAGGTCATAGGCGCTGCTCGTCTCCAGGTTCACTCCCTTGTCAAGCACCTTGTCGATCACATAGCTGAAGTGATTGCTCTTGGTGCAGTAGAAGTACTCGTAGCTGCCCGTGTAGCCGTGGGTCTCGAAGGCCTTCGCGAAGCTGTTACGCGCCAGTTCGATCTTCTCGCCGATCTTGGGTAGGTAGCTGATGCGCAGTGGTGTACCGTGTTTCTCGAGCAGTTCCACCAGGGGCAGATCGTTCCAAAGGAGTTGGTCATCGTCGAGCTTGAATTCGTCCTTGGGGAAGTCGAAGGTCTGTTCGATGAGGTCGACGTAGCGGGTCTTCATGCTTGAGTTCGCAGAGGTCAGTTCGCAGGTGGCAGTGAGCAGGTGGCAAGATCATGCAGCAGGCCGGGCATTTTGCTGCCAACTGCCAACTGATCACTGCCAACTGATCCCAAGGGAAAGAGCGGAAGCCCTGGCGCGTGGGAGGCTGTGTTCAGCCCGTTCACGGGTAGGCTTCGCGTGTTCATCAGCGGAAAGGGGGACGAACAGCGCAACGGCAAGCCACGAGCAGTGCCGACCAAGTGAGGTCGCAGATGCCGATGGCGCGTTTGCGGGCGTTCATGATGCGCGCAAAAGTAGGGTGCCAAAGGATACCTGCGCGTGGTGTTCGTGGGCCTTGATAATCCGGTGAACGGTCAATGTCCTGATAGATGCTTCTGAACAGGAACGGCGCTCTGAAGAGCGCCGTTCCTGTCGGGCTGAATCGCTTACGACCGGGCCGTTGGTCGCTAGGTATGGTTCTCGTTCCCTGCTGCGATGTATTCGTGCTAATCTTCATTACACCCCTCTGGCCAGAACGAACACCCACGGTAAGGAAACTCCACAATTTCTCTAGAACTGGTGCCACGTATACATCGGCACGGGTATCCTCCATTGATCGGGTTGATATAGAACTCTTCATATTCGCCCATTCGGGTGCCTACTAACTCTCCTGCCGAATGGTCGAATATCACAGTGTACGGAGACGGACCGGCCTCTATTCCATGGTAGATCGAGAAAGAAGAAGTAATGAATCTTCCATCTTCGTAGTAACCGCTTCCTTCCTCCAATTCATAAGGAAAATTATAGATGCGTGCATAGGGCAACTCGTCTGGAAAATACCCGAAAGGGCGCGAGTAGATCATAGCTGAAGGTACCAGTGCGAATCCATCGGGATCGCTCGCATCCAGCTCATTATCCCTCAAGTATCGGTGGAGTTTGGCGAAGTCCTTCACCCGCGGAACCCTCCACCCCAACGGGCATAGCCGATCGTTCTCTGTTGTTTGATAAAGATTTCCGCCGAGTGTACCAGCCGGGGTCGGGTAGTAAGCAATGGGCGATTCCAGAAAGTGCGATTCCCACTCCTCCAATGACAGATTTTCCATCTCCACGCCATTGTTGTAATGCGTAACGCGTAGGTTCTGTTTTGTCCAGCACTGGCCGCCGATGTTCACCACGTCGTATTCGTTGCCGTCAATGTCGGTCATCGTCGCCGGACATGGCAGCGCGGCCGTGAAGATGAGGGAGGAATGCTGCTCGTCGATGGAGTAGCAGAAGTCGACCCCTAGAATGGCCTCCGCCTCTTGTGGTAGTGGATGTTCACCGAGCGTCCAATTGGCTTCGGCAATACCGCTCGAGTCGGTGTAGGACACGGTAGGAGCAATACTTCCTCCGCCGGAATTAACGGAGAAGGCCACGGGATAGCCGGACACCGGAGCGCCATCCATGTCCACTACCCAAACCCGCAGAGGCTCTGCAAGAAGTTCGTTGGAAGCACCCGCTTGTTCGTTCCCGTCCAACACTGGACGCTTCATTCGGACCTGACCGAACGCCGCCTTGAACTCAAGAACAGGGGGCTGTACTTCCACCACGTTCTCCGGGATCGCCGCTGTCACCTCTATGCGTTGGTCGCCTGCTAAGCAATCATCTCCCAAGCTCCACGCCGCAGTAACCACTCCGTTAGCATCCGAGACGGCATCTACGGGGTATACGGTTCCTCCGCCAAGCACTTCCAGATGCACTGGCACATTCGGAATGGGGAATTCCATGTTGAACTGCGATAGTCCGAAGTCACTGACGAGCCTGAACCGGATCTCGTCCCCAAGGACCTCTCCGGGCAGGCCCAATTGGTTGTTCCCTGCCTCTTCTTGTATCTGCAATGGCCTGAACCTGGCAGTGAAGTCAATGGGCGAGCCTTCAACATGATCACCGTTGGCATCGAGGAGCGAAGCCCTCACCTTTTGCTCGCCGTCGGTATAGCTGCCCAGAGTCCAAAGCCCAAAGCCTGAACCGTTGTTGTCTGTGATCACTTCGGGTGTGGTTACCTCACCGCCTCCGGAAGCCAATTCGAACCGTACGGTCACGTTTGGAACCGGGGCATAAGGCGAAAGAGAGCCGACCACGCGGAATTCCAATCCACTCTGCAGGCTCATCGAGGGAATCCCTTGTTGGTTATCTCCCCCTACGAGTTCCAGTCGCAGTGGCGATGCTTCGGCATTAATAGATAATGGGCTTCCAGCGATATCGCCTCCTGTTCCATCTTTCAAGGACACGACCAGGGTCTGCTGAGATACGCCAGGTTGTCCCTGGCCGAGGGTCCATGTGCGTCGAGCCGTTCCATCCTGTTGTGTGGGTTCGTCATCCGGTTCAAGGGTGCCGCATGTCGGACATGGTTCGAACTTGATCTCGTCGCCTGCAGAAGGCCAAGAGGCATACTCCTGCGAACGGAACCTCAGTGTGGTAAGCGAGCGTACTACTATGGGATCCTCAAGGGGAGTGTCCAAGCTACCTGTCTGATCCGATCCGGATACGTACTCCAGTCTTCCGGGTGATTTCCACTCGAGGAGTGGGTTCGTCGACCAGGAGCCTTCGAGTGCGAATTCATTAGCCTCATTGGATCCGTCAACTAAGCCAATCCCCATGGTAGCCTTACCGCCCGCCGTGAATGCCGTGTGGTGCCCCGATGTACTCGAGGCGGTCTCCAGTCTGAAGTTCGGTCCCACTTCGAAGTAACCACCGACAGGCACTCCACCTACGAGCAATGTGGCTTTCAGGAATATGTCGACTTCTCCACCAAAGTTGATGTTGGCAGGTCCGGCGTCCTCCGGAGAAAGGGAGGGTCCTGTCAAGTGGTAATCAAAGAAATTTGAACTGCTCTCCTCGGTTCTTCTTACACCCATAGCTAATGAGCCATTCATATTGAAATCGAGGTCGTAGCCTGTTGTAACGGCGACATTGCCTTCGAAAGCTGCCTGCACGGTGAAATGGACCAATAGTGGAATACCGAACGGACCCGGTAAGGGGATGGCACCAAGGAACAGGGGAGGGGTTTCTGCCGATGGAGCGGCCAACTGACCTTGCAGAGCCAATTTTCCCTGTGCCACCATGCTTCCTTCGATGCCACGTTCGATCTCCACGAAGCCAGAAGGCCCCACTCTACCCCGTTCGAATAGATCGAAGTTGAGGCTATTGGAGAAATTCAAGATTCCGCCTTGTATGCCAACACCGTTCGGCAGAACGAGATTCAGCGGACCGAAAGACCGCGAGCTCATGGAGGGACTTTCCTGTGCCGCATCGGTATCTAAATGCAGGTCATATTGTAGCACGCCCGATTCTATCATATCCAGAAAGGTGCCTGGCGTGGACTCCACGGTCATGGTATTACCTACCACGAGAACATTGGTAACGACTCTGATCCATCCTCCTGCGTCGTATACCACCAATGTGTGCCCAGTCTCTACTGTGGGCATGGCTCCCTGTATATGGAATACAAGAACCGTGGCACTGTCGGTATCGGAATCATCGTGATCCAGTACCCAAGTCGCTGGATCCACGAAGTGTACGTTCGGCTTAAACACGAGCGAATCCTCTGGAATGAAGTGCTTACGCTCCTTCGTAGGCACAGCCCCTCCGATCGTCACAAGCACAGGATCTCGATCATTTCCCATGCCTACGTACTTCACATGGCTGTCCATGTTCACATCGGGGTTGGTGTACTGGTTGTTGGTGACCGTTGTGGGCACAGTACCGCCGATGTTCACGAGGATGGGGTCGCGGTCGTTGTTCAAGCCCGTATAGCGCACGATGCCATCGAAGTTCACATCGCCTGGCCACAGACCCCAAAGCGTGCTGTCTGCGTTGAGTGGTTTCAGTGCCTCCTTGCCACCACGGGTGGTGTTAGGGGCGTTGGTGTTGCTGAAATCGATGAGTAGCGGGCCGCCATCCAACAAGACCGAACGGTTGGTGATAACGCCCAAGTGGTTGCGGTGACGGACGGCCACTTGGTACGAACCTAATGGCACACAGAAGGCAAGTGACTGCCCATTGGCAGCCATCACTTCGCCGTTCCGTTTGAGCAGAGCGGTCTTCGTTGCGATCCGTTTTCCGGGATCGTTGGGGTGGCGCAGTTCTACGACCACCCAGTCCACGATAGCGTCCGAACCTTCGGTCAGGAGCATCGCAGGGTCCATGGTCTCGCCACCGCCACCGCCTCGGTGTGCATAACCCAATGCGGTGTATGGCTCGGTAAGGGGTAACAAGCCCTGTGCGCGGAGGGTATCGCTCATCAAGCCGATGGAGTTGTCCATCGGACCATCGAGCAGCACCCGGAGGTTTAAGTATGTGGGGAAGTCGCACTGGGCTGTCGCGGATGTGCTCTGCATGCCGCCTGCGATGAGCGCAGCAGCGACGATGAGTTGGTGGATCGGGCGCATGGGATTTGGCTGCATAGGAGTGATGGCAACGTTAGGGGTGACGAATTTGGAGCGGATACCTGTATGGCGCCATACAGGAAAACCATGAATCTGCACCCCACTGTCCCGCTCACTGTCGAACCACGCGTGCGCTGCCCACGCGCGCACCGGAGCTATCCACAGCGACCACCGCATAGGTGCCGGCGGAAAGCCCGCTCAGGTCGAGTGTGCGATGGATGGCATCGGTGCCCGTAAGCACGCGGAGGAGTTCGCGACCATGCATGTCCATAACGATCAGGCTGTGGAGGCCCGGTAGGTTGTGCCATCGCACATCCACCGACCCATCTGTAGGGTTGGGCATGGCCATCAGTTCCGTGCTGGCCTCCACGCACGCCTCCAGGGGCAACACCGCCAGCACTTCCTCCCGGCCGTCGAGGTCCTCCTGGCGCAGGCGATAGTACGCGGTTGAATAGCGCAAGGGGGCTTCGTCACGCCAAGCGTATTCGATCACTTGCTGGCTGTTACCAGCGCTGGTCACGCGGCTTATGCTCTCCCACGTTTCCGCATCGATGCTGCGTTCTATGATGAAGTGGCTGCTGTTGTGCTCGGTGGCGGTAGCCCACGCGATGGTTGGTGTGCCGGACACGCAGGCGGCCTCCATCCATAGCATCTCTACGGGAAGCGGTATGTTGTTGTGCGTGCCCAGCCCATCGAGATAGCCGGGCATGTAGCGCCAAGGGCCGAAGACCTGGCCTGTGAGGGCCGTGGTGAGCGGATAGCGTAACCGTACTCGCACCTTGGTGGCAGTGATGTGGGGTGTTCCGTAGCGTTAGTCCACCAGCGCCTTCAATTCGCTGCCTGCCACGGCGGTAAGCGTATTGGTCGCTTGCTGCTCGGTGAAGGCGGTGCTATTTGTGATGCGCCCGCCCGCGCTGCTGAAGGGCTGCCCTTGGTATCGTGTTTCCCACACCATGCGCACGCGTTGCCGCCCTAAGAAGGGGGTGGCATACAGCCCAGCGCCGAATTGGGAGGTGGGAATGTTGCTGGCGCTGATGGGGGCCGTGAGGTTGGTATTGTAAAGGCGCAGGTTGTTGCGGCGGCCTGTGCCGTTGTTGCCGTGGTAGACGAAGGTGTTGTTTCCGACATAATGCCCTGATATCATGTCGCTGAAGCCATCGCCGTTCACATCACCTGCCGACGAAACACTCCGCTGGAATGGCCGACTTTGATTGACGGGACTTGTCCATGATGCGGTGACGCTCAGTCCCGTCGGCGAGCCGAGGAAGACACGAATGAGTCCAGAATTGCGGGTAGATACGGCGATATCACTGTATCCATCGCCATTGATATCACCCACACCGGCTACAGTCGAACCGTATCGTAGGGTTTCACTCGCGGCGACAGTGGTCCAAGCTGGTGTGGCCGAGAGACCTGTTACGCTACCATGGAAGAGCCACGCTCGGCCCATGTTGTTCAACGAAAATGCGTGCGCCAGTTCATCGCCTTCACCGCCGATGAGAACATCTCCATAGCCATCGCCGTTCACATCACCAGCCGAGGAAACGCTGCAGCCGACCTGTGCTACTG
>JAEYWT010000027.1 GCA_023428865.1 Bacteroidota bacterium
CTAATCTGGTAGGGCCGAAGTGTAGCCTACAACGCAAAGGAACGCGCGGATCGCTCCGGGTCGTTCAGTGCGGTCCAATGAAGTTATTTGGAGCCTAGCATCTTCTTGATCACACCAATGATCGCCAGCAGTACGCCGCCACCAACACCACCACCGGCAATGTTGCTGACGATGCGGCCTATGTCCATACCAGCACTTTCACCACCCATGCCAAGCAGGCTTTGAAGAATGGTGCCGCCAAGGCCACCTCCGAGGATACCGACCAAAGAGTTGCCGAGTGTGCCAAGGCTCAGGTTCTTCAGTGCGGAGCCTGCTGCATTACCGCCAATGGCGCCGCTTACGAGTTGGATGAGGAGGGGTAGGATGTCCATGGTGATGGTGGTTTGCACTTTGGACGTCGTCGAAGTATCGGGTCACATGAGCTGCTCTGTGATCTTGTAGTCCCTACCTTACACCCCGAAATGCGCCGCTTGTTCGCCGCTTCGGTGTTGTTGGTCTTGGGCCTTGTTCACTTGGCCCCGTTGGCGGTGCTTATCCAATTCCATGTGGACCGTGCGCACATCGAGCGTGAGCTTTGCGTGCAGCGTGAGGTGATGGCCGAGATGCGCACCTGCCATGGCGAATGCCAGTTGAGCAAGCGCTTCCGCGTGTTGGAGCAACAGGCCGATGAGGAGTTCCCCGCAGAACGGATAGAGACACGCTTCGACCCGAAGATGCCGGTGAACGAAGGCGATGAGAAAATTGCCTTGGACGATCGTACCGTGACCGAACACCCTGTGCTTGTGCTGCATGCATTGGAGGCCGATTTGGTCACCGCTGAGCCGGTGCCGTGGTGCTGAGGAGATAGCTTGCCTCCCTATCCGCCGTACGGCGGACCGGACGCGGGCATCCGTAAGCTCCTTCACCATTTCCTGCAATGACCAGAATGTTGGCTGCATGGCTTTGGCTATGCATGCCCTTGGCCGCAACCGCATGTGATGTTTGCGGCATTTTCCTCGGGGTGCAGCCCAACGATCGGCGTAGCACCATTGGCCTGTTCTATCGGACCAGGTTGATGGAGGGCACCACGCAGGTCCCCGAGACATCGTACCTCATACCCAAGCATGGCAACCATGTGCCAGCTGGCGTAGCGGCGCGCACGGTGCCTATGACCGAGATCGTGAACGTGGCTGAGCTACGGGCCGATCTGCGGTTGAGCCAACGCTTTTTCCTGATGGCGAGCCTACCGCTCACCAACACGTACCGTAGTGTGAACCATTACCAAGTGCTGGATGCCTATGGTTTGGGCGATGCCTTCGCCATGCTGCGGTTCCAAGTGGTGAACACCCGTTGCGAGGACCGCGAACCACTTTTCGTGCATCGGCTGCTGATCGGTGCTGGGTTGAAGGTCCCGCTCGGTCGGAACAACCTTAGGATAGACGATGAACTGGTTAGTCCCGATGTGCAACTAGGGACCGGCTCGTGGGATGGTCTTGTTTCACTTGAATATTCCGCGCGGCACGACCGAACAGGTGGTGGGGTAAGTGTGCTCGGTCGTTTCAACTCGGCCAACGCAGCCCACTACCAACTCGGCCATGGTGTAAGCACCACAGCCGAGGTCTTCCACCGGATCGGAGGCGACACCCTGAGCTTCGCACCAGCCATCGGTGGGTATGCCGAATGGATGGATCATGACAAGGTACGCGGTGTCGCAGACCACGGAACGGGCGGCACCACGGTCTTCAGCCATACCGGGGTACGGGTATGGTGGAAGCGTTTTTCATTTTCGGCGTACTACCAGCATGCCCTGCTGAACCAAGAGGGCGAGCACATCACCCCGACCCGCCATCGTGTGGTGGCCGGGGTTACTTACAACCTTAACAACTGAACAAATTCGACATGAACGCAAAGAACCTCGCGATCATCGCCTCGATGGCATTGGCCATCACCTCCTGCAAGAAGGATGATGAACCTCCAACGCCTTCGCCCAACCCAACGCCCACTACGGCTGCCATGAAGATGTCGTACAGCTTTGTGAACGGTGCCGTCCCGTTCGATCCTACGGTCAGCTTCACCGATGGGCAAGGTCGCCGGGTGCGCATCACCAAATTGAAGTTCTACGCGCACGACGTACACCTATCCGATGATGATGGAGCCACCGTTGGCGAGTTCCACGACAAGATCGTTCTGGCGAATGCGCTGAATTCCACCAACGTGTTCGACCTGGGCACCATGGACCCTGGGCACATCCACCATGTGGAATTCGCCTATGGCTTGGACAGTGCATCGAGCTACGGATTCACCGACCAAGTGACCGCTCCCGAACCGTTGAACGATGCGGACATGACCTGGAACTGGAGCACTGCTGCAGGACGCGTCTTCATCAAACTCGAAGGTTTCGTGGATGCCAATGACAATGGCGCCCAAGAGATGGGCGAAGGCTTCCAGTACCACGCCATTGGTGCCGCCATGGCACCGGTGCCAGTGGATCTGCACCTTCATGCAGATGCGGAAGCCGGAAACACGGTCACCCTTGCCTTTAAGGTGAACGTGAACGCCTTGGTGAGCGACCTCAGCTTGACCGGTATGTTCCACAACGATGGGGAACAGACCCAGCTGTTGTTGCAAAAGCTAGCAGCCGCTACCAGCGCCAACTAAGCACAGCTCTTTACTCGGAAGCCGTCCCAACCTGGGGCGGCTTCCGTGCTTTCTGCCCGGTGCAGGTCCAAGCTTGTGCTGCCCTTGAATATTCGTCCTCAGTTCCTGCTCAGCCTTACCTTCGCGCCGCGAAATCGTATCCCGAGCATGAGCCAGATCTTCGACCTCGACATGATAAAAGCGGTCTATAGCCGCTTCCCTGCACGCGTAGCCGCCGCCCGTAAAGCCGTTGGCAAACCGCTCACCCTTACCGAGAAGATCCTGTATGCCCACTTGTGGGATGGTGATGCGAAAACACCCTTTGGACGGGGTAAGGATTATGTGGATTTCGCTCCGGACCGCGTTACCATGCAGGATGCCACCGCGCAAATGGCCCTGTTGCAGTTCAGTACCACCGGACGCAAGAAAGTAGCCGTGCCCAGCACCGTGCATTGCGATCACTTGATCCAAGCACGCGTGGGTGCGAAGCAGGATCTGCAAGAGGCGCTCAACAAGAGCAACGAGGTCTTCAATTTCCTGGAGAGCATCAGCAACAAGTACGGCATAGGCTTCTGGAAGCCCGGCGCAGGCATCATCCACCAGGTGATGCTGGAGAACTACGCCTTCCCTGGAGGTATGATGATCGGTACCGATAGCCATACGGTGAACGCTGGTGGACTGGGCATGGTGGCCATTGGCGTAGGTGGTGCCGATGCCTGCGATGTGATGAGCGGACTTCCCTGGGAACTGAAATTCCCCAAGCTGATCGGCGTAAAACTGACCGGCAAGCTAAACGGCTGGACCGCTCCGAAGGATGTGATCCTGAAAGTGGCCGGCATCCTCACGGTGAAAGGTGGAACCGGTGCTATCGTGGAATACTTCGGCGAAGGTGCTGTGAGCATGAGCTGCACGGGTAAAGGCACCATCGCCAACATGGGCGCCGAGATCGGTGCTACCACGAGCACCTTCGGTTACGACGACAGCATGCGCCGCTATCTGAAGGCAACGGGCCGCGCGGAAGTGGCGGACATGGCAGATAAGATCGCGGCCGACCTTACCGGTGATCCTGAGGTCTATGCAGACCCGGCGAAATACTTCGACCAGGTGATCGAGATCGATCTGAGCACCTTGAGCCCGCACTTGAACGGACCCTTCACACCGGACCTGGCCACGCCCGTAAGCGAGATGAAGGACAAAGCCGCCGCCAACGATTGGCCGGTGGACATCGAGTGGGCGCTGATTGGCTCCTGCACCAACAGCAGCTACGAGGACATCAGCCGTGCTGCAAGCATCGTGGCCGATGCCGCGAAGAAAGGGGTGAAGTCGAAGTCACACCTGGGCATCAATCCGGGAAGCGAGCAAGTGCGTTACACCATCGAACGCGATGGTTTCATCGAGACCTTCGAGAAGAGCGGTGCCACCATCTTCACCAACGCGTGTGGCCCGTGCATCGGCCAATGGGCGCGCGAGGGGGCGGATAAGCAGGAGAAAAACTCCATCGTACACTCCTTCAACCGGAACTTCGCGAAGCGTGCCGATGGCAATCCCAATACGCATGCCTTCGTGGCTTCGCCGGAAATGGTGGCGGCGATCGCCATCAGCGGCAAGCTCACCTTCGATCCGGTACACGACACGCTCACCAACGACAAAGGTGAGCAGGTGAAGCTGGCCGAACCTACCGGCTGGGAGCTTCCGCCGAAAGGCTTCGCTGTTGAAGACAACGGCTACCAAGCGCCCGCTGAAGACGGCAGCAAGGTAGAAGTAGTGGTGAAGCCCGATAGCCAGCGCCTGCAACTGCTCGAGCCTTTTCCAGCGTGGGATGGCAAGAACATCACCGATGCGGTGCTGCTGATAAAAGCCAAAGGCAAGTGTACCACGGACCATATCAGCATGGCCGGCACCTGGTTGCGTTACCGTGGGCATCTGGACAACATCAGCAACAACACGTTGATCGGTGCCACCAACGCTTTCAATGGCGAAGCCGACAAAGTTAAGAACCAACTGACCGGTGAGTACGGTGCTGTGCCTGCCACACAACGGGCCTACAAGGCAGCCGGTATCTCCAGTATCG
>JAEYWT010000117.1 GCA_023428865.1 Bacteroidota bacterium
GCATAGAACAACAGGGCGATCCGTGCACTGCGATTCGGATCATATTCAATGGTCTTAACCACTGCAGGGATCCCATACTTATCGCGCTTCAGATCGATCTCACGATACCGTTGCTTATGGCCACCGCCGATGTAGCGCATGGTCATCTTCCCCTGGTTGTTACGGCCGCCGCTCTTCACGGTGCCCTTGGTCAATCCCTTTTCCGGTACCGCCGTGGTGACACCTTCAAAATCGGTGATCACCTTATGCCTGGTACCTGGCGTGACCGGATTTAGTTTACGTATGCCCATTGCTTAGTGTACTTCCGGGTCAAATGCTGCTGTACAGGTCGATCGTTTCACCTTCCTTCAGGCTTACGATCGCCTTTTTGTAACTCTGTGTGCGGCCTTTCAGGATCAGGCTCTTGGTGTACCTCGTGCGGTTCTTGCCACGCACGATCATGGTACGTACACCCGTAACGGTTACGCCATACTCCTTCTCGACGGCTTGCTTGATCTGCACCTTGTTGCTGGTCTTGTCCACAACGAAACCATAACGGCCCTCTTTCTCACCTTGGGCGGTCATTTTTTCGGTCACGATCGGACGAATGATGGTCTGGCTCATGACTTTTACTTGATAAGAATGGCTTCGAGCGGAGCGATCGCGTCCTGCACGATCAACATTCCGTTGCAGTTCATGATATCGTAGGTGCTCAGCTCGGAAGCCACCACCACACGGGCCCCTTGGATGTTGCGTGCGCTCATCAGCACGTTATCATCCTTGGAGGGCACCACTAGCACGCTCTTGCGTGAATCCAGCTGGAACGACTTGAGGAAGCTGGCGAAATCCTTCGTTTTCGGTGCGGAGATGCCCACGGAATCGATCACTTTGATCGCTCCATCCTTCGCCTTGTACGTGAGCGCACTGCGGCGGGCAAGGTCCTTCACCTTTTTGTTCAATTTGAAGGAGTAGTCGCGGGGCTTCGGGCCGAAAACACGAGCACCTCCCTTGAACAGCGGGCTCTTGATGTTCCCTTTCCGGGATCCGCCCGTCCCCTTCTGGCGATGCAACTTCTTGGTCGATCCGGATACCTCGCTCTTCTCGAGCGTTTTGTGGGTACCTTGACGCTTGTTGGCAAGATGCTGTTTCACATCGAGCCAAATCGCGTGATCGTTCGGCTCGATCGCGAACACGGCGTCGTTCAGCTTGGCTTTTTTGCCTGTGGACTTACCGTCCTTGGCGAAGATCTCCAGTTCCATCTTACTTCCAGATGATCACGATGCTGCCTTTGGGACCTGGTACGGTACCCTTGAGCAACAACAGGTTCTTAGCTTGATCCACCTTCACAACCTTCAGGTTCTCGGTGGTGATACGATCCCCTCCGGTGCGTCCTGCCATCCGGAGACCTTTGAAAACGCGAGACGGGTAGGATGAACCACCAAGCGAACCAGGTGCACGCGAACGATCGTGCTGACCGTGCGTGGCTTCACCCACACCACTGAATCCATGGCGCTTCACTACGCCCTGGAAACCCTTACCCTTGCTTTTTCCGGTAACGGTAACGTAGGTCCCTTCCTCGAAAAGATCCACACCCACCTTGTCCCCCAACTTCAATTCCTGCTCGAATTCCTTGAACTCGTGCGCCTTCACCTTGGGAGTGGTGCCCGCTTTCTTGAAATGACCCATGGCTGCCGCAGGTGTGCTCTTTTCGCGCCGCTCGCCATAGGCCAGTTGCACGGCTGCATAGCCATCCTTTTCGGTTGTTTTCACCTGGGTGACCACGTTCGGCTCGGCTTCGATAACGGTGCAGGCCACAAGGGATCCGTCCGTATCGAACAGGCTGGTCATGCCGATCTTTTTTCCTAACAAACCACTCATTGCAGTACTGTGTTATCGGTCAGACCTTGATCTCCACATCCACGCCACTGGGGAGTTCCAGTTTCATCAGCGCATCGATCGTTTTGGAAGAAGAGCTGTAGATGTCCATCATGCGCTTGTAGCTGCACAATTGGAACTGCTCACGTGCCTTCTTGTTCACGTGCGGCGAACGCAACACGGTGAAAATGCGCTTGTGCGTAGGCAGAGGGATCGGCCCGCTCACTACTGCGCCCGTGCTCTTCACCGTCTTCACGATCTTCTCGGCGCTCTTGTCGACGAGGTTGTGATCGTACGACCGAAGTTTTATCCGGATCTTCTGGGTCATCGGGTTATGCTGATACTTTACCACGCACCTTGGCCAGGACAGCTTCGGTTACGTTGTTAGGTGCGTTCTCGTAATGACTGAATTCCATGGTGCTGCTCGCACGGCCAGAGCTCATCGTACGCAAACTCGTCACGTACCCGAACATCTCGCTCAAAGGCACTTTTCCCTTGATAGCCTTGGCGCCGGCACGATCATCCATGCCTTCGATCGTACCGCGGCGACGGTTCAGGTCGCCTACGATATCGCCCATGTTCTCCTCCGGTGTCACCACTTCGATCTTCATGATCGGTTCGAGGAGCACAGGCTTGGCCTTCGGCAGGGCCGTACGGAACGCGCTCTTCGCAGCGATCTCGAAGCTCAATGCATCGGAATCCACGTTGTGGTAACTTCCATCGTACAATGTCACCTTGAGGCTTTCCATTGGATAGCCTGCCAATACACCGTTCTTCAAGGAAGCTTCGAAGCCTTTCTGTACCGCAGGAATGAATTCCTTCGGGATCACACCACCCTTGATCTCATCGATGAACTCGAGACCTGTCTTCGCCGGATCGGTCTGTGGCTCGATGCGCACATGTATATCGGCGAACTTACCGCGGCCACCGGTCTGCTTCTTGTACAGTTCACGGTGTTCAACAGTGCCAGTGATCGCCTCCTTGTATTTCACCTGGGGCGCGCCCTGGTTGCACTCCACCTTGAATTCACGGCGGAGACGATCTACGATGATCTCCAAGTGCAATTCACCCATTCCGCTGATCACGGTCTGGCCGGTCTCTTCGTCGGTATGTACCTTGAAGGTTGGATCTTCCTCGGCGAGCTTCGAAAGCGACTGACCAAGCTTGTCCATATCCGCCTGGGTCTTCGGCTCCACCGCGATCCCGATAACAGGTTCCGGGAAGCTCATGCTTTCCAGGATGATCGGTGCGTTCTCAGCGCACAAAGTATCACCTGTACGGATATCCTTGAAACCGACCGCTGCACCGATATCACCAGCCTCGATCCGTTCAACCGGATTCTGCTTGTTGGAGTGCATCTGGAAGATGCGGCTGATACGCTCCTTGTTACCGGTGCGCATGTTCTTCACGTAGCTACCGGCCGGAATGGCACCGCTGTAGCAGCGGAAGAAGGCCAGGCGACCCACGTAGGGATCGGTCGCGATCTTGAAGGCCAAGCTGGCCATAGGCTCGCTGGCATCGGGCTTACGCAGCACCTCTTCACCCGTGTCGGGGTTGGTACCGGTCACCGCCTCGATGTCCATCGGGCTGGGCAGGTAGGCCATCACCGCGTCGAGCATGGTCTGAACACCCTTGTTCTTGAACGAGCTACCGCACAACAGAGGCGTGATGCTCATGTTGATGGTGCTCTTGCGGATGGCGTTCATGATCTCGGCCTCCGAGAGGGAGTTCGGATCGTTGAAGAACTTCTCCATCAGGCTGTCGTCGCTCTCGGCAACGGCCTCGATCAGCTTCGCGCGCCACTCTTCTACGGTCTCCTTAAGGTCCTCGGGGATGGGAACCTCGTTCCAGGTCATGCCCTGGTCGTGCTCGTTCCACACCATACCGCGGTTGTTCACCAGGTCGACCACACCCTTGAAGTCCGCTTCGGCACCGATAGGCACCTGCAAGGGGATCGGGTTGGCGCCGAGGCGCTCGCGGATCTGCTTCACCACGTTGAAGAAGTCGGCACCACTACGGTCCATCTTGTTGACGAAGCCGATGCGGGGCACTTTGTACTTGTTGGCCTGGCGCCATACGGTCTCGCTCTGGGGCTCTACACCACCAACAGCGCAGAACAGGGCCACGGCACCATCCAGTACGCGCAGACTACGCTCCACCTCTACGGTGAAATCCACGTGACCCGGCGTATCGATCAGGTTGATCTTGTACGCATCGCCACGGTACTTCCAAGTGGTGGTGGTGGCAGCGCTGGTGATCGTGATACCACGCTCCTGCTCCTGCTCCATCCAGTCCATGGTGGCGGCACCATCGTGTACCTCACCGATCTTGTGCGTCAAGCCGGTGTAGTACAGGATGCGCTCCGACGTGGTCGTCTTACCAGCATCGATGTGCGCCATGATGCCGATGTTGCGCGTGTATTTGAGGTCCCTCTTGGCCATTGTACTTGTTCTCTACCGAGTTATCAGAAGCGGAAGTGGCTGAACGCTTTGTTGGCCTCGGCCATCTTGTGGATCTCTTCCTTCTTCTTGAACGCTGCGCCTTCTTCCTTGGAAGCGGCCAGGATCTCATTCGCCAATTTGCTGGCCATGCTACGCTCGTTGCGGTTGCGGGCGTACCCGATCAACCACTTCATGGCAAGGCTCTTCTTGCGGTCTTCACGCACCGCCTGTGGGATCTGGAAGTTGGCACCGCCTACACGACGGCTGCGCACTTCCACCTGCGGGGTAACGTTGGTAAGGGCTTTCCGGAAGATCTCCAGACCGTCCTCTCCGCTCTTTTCGGCAACGATGTCGATGGCGTTGTAGAAGATGTCCAAGGACTTGCTCTTTTTACCGTCGTACATCAAGTTGTTCACGAACTTGGTCACTTGCACATCACCGAACTTCGGGTCCGGCAGGATGGTGTGCTTTACTGTCTTCTTGCGCATGGCTGCTGTTCAATGACAGGTTACTTCTTCTTGGCAGGGGCTGCTCCGGGCTTCGGACGCTTGGTGCCGTATTTGCTGCGACGTTGATTGCGGCCTTCCACACCCGAGGTATCCAGGACACCACGGACGATGTGGTACTTCACACCGGGCAGGTCCTTCACACGACCACCGCGCACCAGCACGATGGAGTGTTCCTGCAGGTTGTGACCTTCTCCGCCGATGTAGGCGATCACCTCGTAGCCGTTCACCAGACGCACCTTGGCCACTTTACGAAGGGCCGAGTTAGGCTTCTTCGGGGTGGTGGTGTACACCTTGGTACACACGCCGCGGCGCTGCGGGCAGGACTTCAGGGCAATGGACTTGCTCTTGTACACAGGGTTCTCGCGACCCTTGCGGATGAGCTGTTGAATGGTTGGCATGAGCTCCTTTCGGTTGGCTTTCAGCGTCTTTAGCCATTCCTCGGCTAAAAACGGGCTGCAAATGTACGGGAAACCACTTTCCAACCAACCCCTGTTGACCGAAAAATCTCTGCGTTACACGCCACTACCCTGTCTCGCCGCCGGATCAAGGATCGGGCCGATCGCCGCAAAAGCCCACCGGATCAAGGGTTTCGGCACTGCCACCTACCGTGCCAGAACCGCCCCAGGATCCGGTTGATCAACGGCTACGATCCGGGACGATCCGTTGACCCTTTAGCCCATTATAGTATCATATGATATTATTTTGTGTCGATTTCAGCTGAACTATGCTGCGGAAGAACGGGTCACCAGGTTGTCCGTTACATCCTCCAGCCTGGCACACTCGAACTGTACTCACCCATGGACGGCTCATACACCTATTACACCTTCCAAAGTCGGATGCTCAACCTCCTGGCCAGTATCCACCAGCGGTTGGGCGAGGTTCAGGCCCGGCACTTGCACCGCCCCGCCCCCGATCTGGAAAAGGCATACGCGGTAAGTACCGTACACGCCACCTTGGCCATAGAAGGCAACGTGTTGGACCTACTGCCCGTGGCCGACCTGGTGGCCCACCACGGCAACGCAGCTTCAGGACCAGAGGCCTTGGAGGTGATCAACACCCACCGCGCCCTGGAACTTCTACCGCAGCTGGAGCCTTCGAACGCATTGGACCTGCGCCAAGCTCATGGAATGCTCATGCATGGCCTTTCCCTCGAAGCTGGGCATTTCCGCACCGGCGCCATGGAGGTGATGTACGGCGACCCACCACCCCTGCGCACCGCGCCGGCGGATAACCTGCCTGTACACGTGGAGGAGCTGCTCCATTTCATCGAGAACGACGATGCCCCACCGGTGATCACCAGTTGCCTTTTGCATTTCGCGCTGGTCTACCTACGCCCCTTCTCCGCTGGTAATGGCCGTATCGCACGTTTATGGCAACGCCGTGTGCTCATGCGGTATTGGCCCGTCTTCAGCTTCCTTCCGGTGGAAGCGTTCATCAACCGCACCCAGGCTGCATACATCGCCGCGCTGGAATACGCCGACCGACAAGGCGATTGTGGTTCCTTCATCGTGTACCTGATGGAACGGATCGATGAAGCCCTGGCCGAATTGCTCGCCGCCCCCAACCCCGTGCTCACCGGCGCTGACCGCATCGGCATCTTCCTGGCGCAAGCACTCGAGCGCCCCTTCCGCCGGAAGGATTACCTGAACCTCTTCCGCGAACTGAGCACGGCTACGGCCAGCAGGGATCTGGCCGAGGCGGTTGAGCGGAAGGTGCTGGTGTTGAGCGGAACGAAGCGGCAGGCGACGTATCGCAAGCCATTGTGATCTACCGTTGTTCATGGGTGCTTGTACAGGGAATCCTCACTTGAACAACTGTACAGCACTAGGGCCACGGACGCGTTTGGTGATCCAAAGACAACAACGCCCCAATTACTTCGTGAATACGAATACCGTGGCCATATCGAACAAATGTAGACCAAGGAATGGTTGTGGTACCGCACGAGCCAGGGGCTGCAGGAATCGCGATCGACGAGAGCTAGTAGTATCAGGGTAAACCCAGCGTTCAACGAATCCAGCATTCCGGAATACGCTCATGATCCGTTCGATCTCCGTGTCGCCTTCCAACGGAACGTCGGTCTCCACATCTATCGCAGGCAGTTCACCTGGTTCTGCGGGTAGGGAACCATCGCTGGCGAACCGATCCAATACAGCAAGGAAGTCCGGGCGGTCCGCACCACGCGTACGACGAGCCAATTCCGCTACTTGGATCGGATCCGCATCAGGGACCCTAGCTGTGATCAAGCGTATGCGCTGGGGCACCCCGGCACTTTGATCGATCTCATTCCAATAACACTTCAAGCGGCGCAACGCTGCGGGGGAGGAGGTGTTGGATTGTTTCGAAATGAAACGCCCACCCCTACACAGTCCGTTATTTGCTGCGCGCGCTAAGGATGGTAATAGACGAGGGGTGATGTGCTCCAAGGTATCAGTGAGAAGGACCAATTTCAAACTACCGGCCTCAATGGTGGGGGAAAGGGAGTCTTCTCCATTGGTGAAGAAGGACGGCCGCGATCGTAGGCGACCTGCTGGCAGGAGCCCACGGTCGACCGCAGCTGCATACAACCGCTCTACGAATGCGATACGCTTGGGGTCACCGATGGTATGCACGACAGCTGCCCCGTTCAGCAGTGTCCAGATCGTCATGAATCCATAGCCACTACCCACATCCGCTAGGTGTTCTGAACGATAGAGATCCGGATCGAAGTGGAAGTCCATATTCCGAAAGAACTGTTCGATGCGCGGGTTCGGTTCGACCACGCGTTCACGGTACACGGTTTCCAATTCTTGTCGGTCCAGAAGATCCAGACGATGCCAGTATCGATACGGGTCATCGATGGCTGGGTCGAGGTCAGCGATCCAACCGAGTTCGAAAGGGAGGCTGTAAATCGCGCACAACTGCGCAACACGCAAGCGATGATCATCCATGGCTGCCAATATAATCGTACAGATGGGACCTTTGTGAGCCAATCAGATCGCCGTCGGCCACGTGCAACCATGGCCATCGATTTTCCACATTCGCAGCATTCAGCCATTCGTACCGTTGGGCTGAACGATCCGGCATTGCTCGACTACTCAGGATGTCGTTGACCATCAACTGTGGAACTTGCCCTTGAGGGCTTTCACTCTGGTCGACAACCGGAGCAAGCACAGCGAACACCCGACGGATGAGATACGGTTGAGCCGTGCCACCAATGCCCTCGTATTGCCCTACCATGCCAGACAAACCGCCAAAACGGCTACGATGTCTGTGGACAGCAGTGCGCCTTGATGCTGAGGAGTGAAGTAGGAACCACACAAGACCGCATGATTCGTTTGCGGCGGTGCAACATCCAACATTCTAGGACCACCGGTTCACCCCTCGGCCAACCAATGCCCCAAGAACACATCGGTCGCCGCATAGCCGCCTTCCGCATGGTGTACCAGTTCCTTGTCCACCAACACACCAAGGCTTTGCCTTACCGTACTGAGAGCGCTTAGTTGGTGCCGCACCACGAACTCCATGGCGGTGGGCGTGGCCACCCTGCCCTCTTTGGCGATGGCGGTGAGCAAAGCGGCCTGGTTCGGGCTGAGCAGGCGCTGCAACGTCATGTACTCCGGCGCACGCTCCTTGAGGATGCTGGCCTGGGTGCGCAGCAGGTCGGCGGTGTGTAGTTCCTTTCGCCCAAGTGCGAAAAGTCGGTTGAAGAGGTATTGCACATAGTAGGTATGGTGGCGGCACCACCCGAGGCCTTCTTGGACCACCTCCGCAGCGATGCGCTTGCGCGCCGTTTCGAAGTGCCGGGTGATGAACGCGGCGTAGGCCTCGTCGGCGATCGGACCCAAGTGCAACGGCTCGGTGGCTTGGAAGAACGGTCGCTTGCCATCGGCGAAGATGGCCTGCATCATGCGGCGGTCGCTGCCACAGAAGATGAACTGCACGTTGCGGAGCTTCTGCACCTGCTCGCGCAACAGTGCTTCGGTGTTCCGCTCCGGGTATTCGGTGATCTGCTGGAATTCATCGAGCGCGATCACCACGGGCTTCTTCTGGCGCTCGAGGTAGCGGAAGAGCTCATCCAACGCCATGGCCTGCTTCACACCCGGACGTGCGGAGACACCCAGTTCGGGCAGGCCGGTGAGCGGATCGAAGTTGAGACTGAACTCCAGCGAACGCATCGTCTGGGCCACTTCCTTCAGCAAGGCATTGGTCGGCTTACCCGCCTGCTTCAAGGACTCCTGCACGATGCGCAGCACCATGCCCTCCTGGTCGGTGGTGCGATACAGGTCCACGAACACCGGGATGAACTTGCGCTGCGAAGCGAAGAAGTGCCGGATCAAGGCCGTCTTGCCCAAACGCCGCAACGAGATGATGGTGACGTTGCGCTGGTTCGCCATGGCCTCCCGCAGGAAGGCGAGCTCATCCACGCGGTCGCAGAACGTGTCGGCACCTGCATACCCCTGGAGCAGGAACGGATTGAACTCTTCGGCCATGATACAAACGTACATGAATTATGACACATATTTTATGTAGCATGTTTTATAACAGTTAGACCCAAGGCGCAGGGGCAAGGGCAGGGGCAGTAGGCAAGAACCTGCTCCTGCCCTTGTCCCTGCGCCTATTCCCCGCTGTTGATATCCCACGCCATCGACACCACACCCCAAGGCTAACTTCGCCGCTTCATGGACCATTTGAAAGGACTGAACCCCGCACAGCGCGCTGCGGTAGAGAACACCGATGGGCCCACCATGGTGATCGCCGGCGCTGGTAGTGGCAAGACGAAGGTGCTCACCGTGCGCATCGCACACCTGATGACGAAAGGCGTGGATCCCTTCCGCATCCTCGCACTCACCTTCACCAACAAGGCGGCAAAGGAGATGAAGGAGCGGATCGCGCGCCTGCTGGCTGATATGCCCGGCTTGAGCACCGAAGCACGCAACCTCTGGATGGGCACCTTCCACAGCGTGTTCGCCCGCATCCTCCGGGCCGAAGCCGATAAGCTGGGCTACCCGAAGGACTTCACCATCTACGATACCGACGACAGCCGTAGTGTGATCAAAGGCATCGTGAAGGAGTGGAAGCTGGACGACAAGCTGTACAAGCCGAGCCAGGTCCACGGGCGCATCAGCGTCGCCAAGAACAACCTGATCGGTCCGCTGGAATACTTGGCCAACGCCGAACTGATG
>JAEYWT010000127.1 GCA_023428865.1 Bacteroidota bacterium
TCCTGGATGAGAACATGCCGGGCCTCAGTGGTCTGGAGACCCTTTCGCGCATCAAGTTGGACCGCCCTGCAGTCCCCATCGTGATGATCACCAAGAGTGAAGAAGAGAGCATCATGGAAGGTGCCATCGGTGGTAAGATCAGCGATTACCTGATCAAACCGGTGAACCCGAACCAGATCCTGCTCTCGCTGAAGAAGAACCTCGAAGGCAAACGCCTCGTGAGCGAAAAGACCACCAGCGATTACCAGCAGCAGTTCCGTCAATTGGGCATGCGCTTGGGCGATCGGCACACCACCGAAAGCTGGAAGGAACTCTATGCCGAACTGGTGCGTTGGGAATTGGACCTATTACAGAGCCAGGACCAAGGCATGTCCGAGATCCTGCGTTCGCAGTGGAACGAGGCCAATGAGCTCTTCAGCCGTTTTGTGGCCGATAACTATCTCGATTGGGTGAACGGAAAAGGGGGCGATGTTCCGCTGCAATCGCACCAGCTCTTCAAAGCCAAGGTGGCACCGCACATCAAAACCGATGGTGGTTCGCCGCTCTTCATGGTGTTGATCGACAACCTGCGGCTGGACCAGTGGCGCGTGTTGGAACCCATCCTGAGCCAGTTCTATCGCGTGGAAGAAGAAGGGCTGTTCTACAGCATCCTCCCCACAGCCACACAGTATGCACGAAATGCGCTTTTCGCTGGCATGATGCCCAGCGAGATAGAAAAGCGATTCCCCGGTAAGTGGATCAACGAAGATGAAGAAGGTAGCAAGAACGCCCATGAGGAAGAGTTCATCGGTGGACAGCTGAAGCGCCTGGGCAAGGATGTGAAGTACAGCTATCACAAGATCGTGAACCTGAACGCGGGCCGCAAACTCGCCGATAGCTTGGACAATCTCATGGGCAATCCGCTCAATGTGATCGTCTACAACTTCGTGGATATGCTGAGCCATGCGCGTACCGAGATGGAGGTGATCCGCGAGCTGGCCGATGATGATGCCGCTTACCGCAGCCTTACGAAAAGTTGGTTCGAGCATAGCCCCTTGTTCGACATCCTCAAAGGCATCGCCGAGCGCGGCGGTCGCCTCGTGATCACCACCGACCACGGCACCATCCGCGTGGGCGAACCCAGCAAGGTGGTGGGCGACCGCAACACCAACACCAACCTACGCTACAAGCACGGCCGCAACCTTACCTACGAGAACCGCGACGTGCTGGAGATCAAGGACCCAGCCAAGGCTTTCCTGCCACGCGCCAACGTGAGCACCGTGTACATCTTCGCCAAGAGCGACCGCTTTTTCGTGTACCCCAACAACTACAACCACTTCGTTACCTACTACCGGCACACGTTCCAGCACGGAGGTATCTCATTGGAAGAAATGTTGGTGCCGTGGGCGGTGCTGAAGCCGAGGTGAGGACCGTCCGCAGATCACTCAGTTGAATTACTCCTTGGTGCTATGGCTCCGGTGTCATTGGTTTTATACGTTCGACCTCGGCGAGCATTTGAGCCAACTGCGAAATCTGCGTAATCTGCGTTCGTATTCGCATCCATGCTCGCCTCCATCACCCTCCGCAAAGCCGCCGACGCCGAAGAGGTCGCCCGTTTCATCCTGCAAAGTCATGCGGAAGCGCGCGTCTTCGCGTTCGTAGGGGATCTGGGAGCGGGCAAGACCACCTTGATCAAGGCGCTGTGCAAGGTGCTTGGAGTAGCCGACCAGACCAGCAGCCCCAGCTTCGCCATCGTGAACGAATACCGCACCGGTACCGCTGATACCCTCTACCACTTCGACCTTTATCGATTGAAAGCCGAAGAGGAACTAGAAAGCATCGGCTTCGACGAGTACTTGGATAGCGGACACTTCTGCTTCATTGAATGGCCCGAGCTGGCGGAGGCCCATCTACCTCCGGATACCCTGCACGTGCGCATCACTGCGGCCGCCAATGGCGTGCGCACGATCGAGCTGAGCAGGAACGTGGCTTCTAACGCATAGGTCCGCAAAGCTCGCTTTCGGCAGCCTACGACGAACTGGGCACTTTCCAGCTACTCTCCCCCCGCTTCGTATCTTTCCGCTCCGTTGCCGTGTGCCCGGCATTCCCATGAGCCCATCCAGCGAACTGCTAAGACAACTGGCCCGCGAGGTGGCCATGGCCCCCCAGGAACAGCTGATGGAGGTGGGCCGCCGCAAGAAGAGCCTCTTCATCGGTATCCCCAAAGAGATCACCTTCCAGGAACACCGTGTTCCCTTGACACCTTCGGCCGTGGCCGTGCTCGTTGGGCGTGGACACGAAGTGGTGATCGAACGCGGAGCCGGTACACCTGCCCAGTTCCAGGATAGCGACTACAGCGAGGCCGGTGCCATGGTGGTGGACAGCCCCGAGCAGGTCTTCAAGGCCGATCTGATCCTGAAGGTGGCACCGCCCACCCACGGCGAGATCGAGATGCTGCGCCACAAGCAGATCCTCGTCTCCGCCCTTCAGCTCACCGTGCAGCCGAAGGACACCCTGAAGCGCATGATGGAGAAGCGCATGACGGCCGTGGCCTGGGACTTCATCAAAGACCGCGAAGGCATTTACCCGATCATCCGCGCCATGGGCGAGATCGCCGGTAACACCTCCATCCAGGTGGCCAGCGAATACCTCAGTGCCGACAAAGGCGGACAGGGTCTCATGCTCGGCGGCATCAGCGGGGTGGAGCCCAGCGAAGTGGTGATCATCGGTGCGGGTACCGTGGGCGAGTTCGCCACACGCGCCGCACTGGGTCTGGGCGCCAGCGTGAAGGTCTTCGACAAGAGCATCTACCGCCTGCGCCGCTTACAGGGCGACCTCAGCCAGCGCTTATGGACCAACGTGATCCAGCCTGCGGAACTTCGCAAAGCCTTGCGCAATGCTGATGTAGCCATCGGTGCCTTGCGTCCCGAACGGGGTCGTACGCCCATGGTGGTGACCGAGGAAATGGTGCGCGAGATGAAGAACGGCAGCGTGATCGTGGATGTGAGCATTGATCGCGGAGGCTGTTTCGAGACAAGCGAAGTGACCACGCACACAGACCCCGTGTACAAGCGCTATGGCGTGGTACACTACTGTGTGCCCAACATCGCCAGTCGCGTGCCGCGTACGGCCAGTACCGCGCTCAGCAACATCTTCGGCCCGCTCTTCGGTAGCATGGGCGAAGTGGGCGGCTTCGAGGACCTGATCAAAACGGACCTTGGCCTGCGCCACGGTGTGTACCTCTACAATGGTTCGCTCACCAGCCCCATCCTCGGCGAAGCCTTCAAGTTGCCCTACAAGGACCTCGATATCCTTCTGGCTGCTTTCTGATCGCAAGATCTATTTCAACGCTCTTCCATCCGCTCTCCTGTATTGCTCATTGCTGATCACTGATCGGTCCAATTGGGGGTCAGCAATTAGCAATGCGCTCGATCACCGTACCAACAGGCGGTAGTGTTCCAGCGCCTCCTGCACTTGCGCGGCGGTCACATGCACATCAACCTTGGCCTTGCCAATGGCCGTGAGCAGGGTAAAACGGAACTGCCCGCTCGAGTTCTTCTTGTCGTTGCGCATCAGCTCGATCAAGCGGTGGTTGTCGGCACTGTCGAATTGATAAGGCTTGTAGAGGGCCAATAGGCGCGTGGCGATGGCATCGTAATCCTCCCGGGAAAGCAGGTCCATGCGCCAGCTGAGCCACGCTTCGCAGACCATGCCGATGGCCACCGCTTCACCGTGCAGGAGCATTCGCTGCGGGCTTTCCCACGAATGCGCTTCGATGCCATGGCCGATGGTATGGCCGAAGTTGAGCACCTTACGCAAGCTGCTCTCGCGAGGATCGGCCTTCACCACTTCGGCTTTGATGGCCGCCGAACGCTCCACCAAGGGCTTCAGCGCGTCGATATCGTGCAAGGGTGCTTCGCCAATGGCGTTCCAAGCGGCGGCATCCCAGACCAGACCGTGCTTCAGCATTTCGGCCAGGCCGTTCAGCAGTTCGCGCTTTCCCAGACTTTTCAAGAAGGGGAGGTGAACGTACACCCCGAGCGGGTCGTGGAAGACGCCCACCATGTTCTTCAGCCCCGCTAGATCAACGCCGGTCTTACCACCGATGGCCGCATCCACCATGCCCATGAGCGAGGTGGGTACGTGTACGCAACGGATGCCACGCTTGTAAGTGCCCGCCACGAAGCCACCCAGATCGGTGACCACGCCACCACCCAAACAGATCAACAAGGTCTGCCGGTCCGCAGCCTCTTCGGCCAGGTGGCGCCAGATATCCGTGCATACCGCAATGTCCTTGGAACGCTCGCCGGGGGGCACCACCAAGGTGCGCGCATGACGCAGGCGTGGCACCTGTGCAAGCAGTTCGGGTAGGCAGTGGCGCAGGGTGTTCTCGTCGCCTAGGATGAAGAGCGCGCTGGCCTCTTCGGAACCGAGGGTACGGTCCAGCGCTCGCAGGGCATCGCGGCCCAGCACCACCGGGTGCCGCCCTGCACTGATCTCTGTCACCTCCTGCGGCGATGCGGCCATTGCTACTTTTGGCGGCCTTCGCCGCATACCAAAGGAACGAAGGAACTCCCTTCCCGTGCAAGCCAGCCCCGCTCCGCCGCGCATTTCCCTGCCCGACCTGGGCGACACCCGCACCGCCTTCGCGCCCATGAGCGACCGCGACCTCTGGCAGGCGCAGTGGCTCTTCCGCATCATCGGCAACCCCACGCTCACCAAGGTGGGCAGCAGCCTCAGCCGTTTTGCGCTGGCGGCGCACCTACCGGTGAAAGGCCTTATCAAGGCCACTATCTTCAAGCAGTTCTGTGGCGGCGAAACCATCGAAGAAAGCCTGAAGACCGCCGAACGACTGGCCAAAAGCAACGTGGGCACCATTTTGGACCATAGCGTGGAAGGGCAGGAGGACGATGAAGCGCTGGACCATACCACGGCCGAGATCCTACGCACCATCGCTGCTGCCAAACAGCGTACGGACATCCCCTTCTGCGTGTTCAAACCCAGCGGGATCTCTCCAGTGCAGCTACTTACCGACGTGAGCGATGGTAAGACACTGAACGAGGAGGACCTCCGCGAATGGACCTTGGTGCTCGGTCGTATGGAGAAGATCTGCGCTGCCGCCGCAACGGCTGGCATTCCCGTACTGATCGATGCCGAAGAAAGTTGGATGCAGCCAGCCATCGACGACATGGCCGATACCATGATGGCGCGCTTCAACCGCGAAAAGGCCATCGTGTTCAACACCATACAACTCTACCGTCATGATCGCCTCGCTTTCCTGAAGGCTAGCCATGCCAAGGCCGTGGCAGGCAACTACCATATCGGTGTGAAGCTGGTGCGTGGAGCCTACATGGAAAAGGAGCGCGCACGGGCCGAGGAGAAGGGCTACCGCGATCCCATCCACGCGAACAAAGCCGCCGTGGACCGCGACTACGACGATGCCCTGCGCTATTGTGCGGAACACCTGGATCGTTTCGCCGTGTGCGTCGGCACCCACAACGAGCAAAGCACCCTGCTCATGGCAAGCCTCATGAACGAGCGCAACCTACCGCACAACGATGCGCGTGTCTGGTTCGCGCAATTGCTCGGCATGAGCGACAACATCAGCTTCAACATGGCCGCCGGGGGTTACAATGTGGCCAAGTATGTACCCTACGGACCCGTGCGCGAAGTGCTGCCCTACCTCATTCGCCGTGCCAACGAGAACACCAGCGCCCGCGGACAGACAGGCCGGGAGCTTGGGTTGATCCAAGCGGAGCAGAAGAGACGGAGGGGATGACCTGAATGCACAGCACGCCGAGTGTTCTGTTTTGAAAAGGGAAAGAGTGCGAGGGTGCGAGCGTAATACCCTCGCACGCTCGCACTCTCACACTCTCTGTAGGCTAGCGAGCCACCTTCACACCTTTCTTCACCACGGGCTGGCCATCCAGCAGCAGCGTTACGTAGTACATGCCGGGTGCCAGCGAAGCGGTGTTCCACTGGAACTGATGCTCACCCGCTGTTTGGTCGGCCTCTTGTAGTACACGCAGCTCTCGGCCATCGGCGCTGTTGGCCATCAGCTGGGTGCGGCCTCCACGTTCCAAGGTGTAGCTTACCGTAGTGCCTTCGTTGAAGGGGTTGGGCACGATGCGCAGCTTGCGATCATCACCACGGTCTTCCAGCGCAGGTTCCGTTGGTTGGGTTGGAGCTTGCATACGGTTACCATCGGGGTTGGCGCAGCAGGCGGCTAGGGCGTGTTGCATTTCATCCAGGCGTTGCTGTACCTCCTGCATCGCTTCTTGTTGGGCCAAGATGATGTCCTGCTGCTCCTTCATTGCTGCAACGATGAGTGGCAAGATGCCATCCAGTTTCACGGCCTTGACCGACATGGACGCTTGAAGTTCTTGGCCTGTCGAGTCCGTTTCGCTCGGAATGAAGACATCACGAACCATGTCAGGCAGAACTTGCTCAAGTTCTTGTGCTATGAACCCGAATTGTGGCTCCGTGGCGAGATGCAACTGGGGATATTCTTCGGTCCTGTAGGCATATGATCTTGGTTGAAGCTGCATCACCATGGCCGTTGCATTGGACAACGGTTCGATGTTCTGTTTCAACTGAGCATCTGACAAGGTCCAGGCAGTTCCAGTGGTGCTGAATTGGTTGCCATTGGCATAGATCGCCCAACTGTCTGTAACACCAAGTGCTTCACCATAAACGCCGCAAGCCCGCTGTGTTGTGACCGGTGTGACCAAGGATACCCCCATTACTCCATTGTACCTTTTGTTAACACCCGATGGTGCTGGCGTATTGACAGTGCCACGCACACCGGAACTAACGCCCGCGTTTGATACGGAGTACCCCCAAAGCCCATCAGCCGTGAATGTCCCTCGGGTCACATAGCCTTCTGCGCCAACGGCATAGTCAGAATCATCGTTACTGATGAACTCGCCACCCAAGCCGAAGTACGTGGCACCGTTGCTTTCGCCATGCACGCCTCGTGACCACCTCGTTGGTCCTTGCGCTGCTGCGAAAATGCCGAAATTGTAGTCATTCGCAGTACTGCCGGTTCCATTCGCCTGTACTGAGATCCCACGATTATCCGCCGATGAACTTGTGCCTTGGTTCGAGGTGATGTTGATGCCACGTGTGGTCGTAGTGGGACCACCGACGATCACATTGATCCCATTCCCCGACGCAGCTCCGGAGATCTGCCCTACATCGAGCGCGTGAACATAGTTGTTGGTGCGCACGTTCAGCTTACCGTTCACCGTACCGGTGGATAGGTCAACCCCGATACCTACGGCTTCGCTATTGTCCGGGCAGTCCGGGTT